>CAIPQX010000135.1 GCA_903867285.1 uncultured Actinomycetes bacterium
CAATTATCTCCTTCGCTAAGTCACATCTATTCGCAAATAACTCCTCATCGGTTAAGTCTTGATCACCGCATGCGAGTAAGCCGCTCTCGGGATTGCGAAATCCACGAGATCCCAGGCCATGCTGAATCGTGGACATACGTTGATACCAATCAGGAAGAAAAGCATTATGGATTCCACCGTGATGTGTCATATCGCGGTAATAGTCATTTGCGCCTTCCCAGGGGCAGATGGCCGTTAAATGTGGAGGGTTAAGCTCTGCAACCTGCCACTGGTTCTTTGCATAGTAAGAAATGCCGGCCAACCCTACTTTCTGGTTCGACCATTCCTGCGCAGCGATCCATTCAATGCAATCGTAATAATCTTGTGCTTCTCGTTTACTCCACACATCCACGAAACCCGGAGATCTACCGGCACCGCGCGAATCCACGCGAACGGCGGCATAACCGAATGCTGTCCAATGCTCTGGGTCCACTAACTCCCAAGCCGCATACTTGCCGCTACTTCCCTCTAGATCCTTGGGGAAGCGCGCATTAAGGCGCTCCCATTGGCGTGGATATCCCGCGGCAAAAGTTAAGCCCTTTGCATAGGGGCCATAACTGGCAATCACAGGAAATTTTTCACCCTGGAGAGGTCGGTAAACATCGGCACGAAGAACTAAACCATCGTCCATAGTGATAGGAACATCCCAGTCAATAAACATTCCGTCGCGTTCCTCTGACTTTAAAGCCCCAATAATTGGTTTCATCAGACACCGCTCCCTTTAACTCGAATTGAATCTCCCGCCTTTTGCGGGAGTCGGACGGAACCTACAAATGCCGAGAAGACCAGAGCCGCCAACACAATGAATGCGAAGGTGAATTGATCAGCGTTGCCAAAGAGAGCCACACCCAACTTGAGTGCCAAGACAGCAATAGCTACTGCAAAGACTTGAGTCAGTTGTTGAATCATTGAAGACAAACTATTTGCCTGTTGCATTTTCGGTTGATCGATATCCGCAAAGGTGATCGTGTTGTAACACGTATACCCTAGAGATCGAACTGAGCCACTGAAAAGCAAGAGAGCCCAAATGAAAAATAGAGGGGTTGAAACTTTAAGAATAGATATGAGAAGGATGCTTACACCCGAGAGGCTCGTTGCAATCATCAAGATATAGCGAAAGGGCAGTATTTTAAGCAGTGGCGTTGTGAGAGGTTTAAAGAAGAAATTGCCAAGAAAGAGAAAGAGGACTGTGCTGCCAGCGCGCACCGGAGACCAACCAAATTTATCCTGAAACATCAAAGGCATTAAAAAGGGAACGGCGTTAATCCCGACTCTGAATGCTGCACCGGCAGTATTCGCAAACCTGAAAGTTCTGACATGTAATGCATCCAAACCAACCAAGGGGATTGGCACTTTAAACATATGGCGGACGGTGGGGACTCCGAGCGCGACGCCGGTAATGAGGAGCAGGGATGTGGCCAAAGTATTTACCTTCGGATTCCCCAATGCGGCGGCGCCAAAAACTAGAGCCCCTAATGAGATAGAGGCCCCAACAAACCCAGTCCAGTCAAGCTTTTGGGCGCTGGTGAGCGCACCTTTTGGAATCAACTTAATGGCCAACACTAGTTCGATGATTCCTATTGGAAGATTAATGGCGAAGATCCAGGGCCAAGAAAAATGAGCAATGATTAGACCAGAGAGGGCAGGCGCGATAATTGGGGCGGTAAGCGCGGGCCAGGTTAAATAGGAAATCGCTCTAATCATGTGAGCCTTATCGGTTGCTCGCAAAACCACTAAACGACCAACCGGCACCATCATCGCGCCACCCGCTCCTTGAATAATACGCATAACTGTAAGTTCAGTCAGTGTTGTACTAATTGCGCAGAGCAGTGAAGCACCTGTAAAGATAATGATGCTGGAGAAGAGAACGGGTCTAGCCCCCCATTTTTCAACAAACCAAGCACTCACGGGAATGAGAACGACTACTGCCATTAAATAGGCAGTGGCACAGATGCCCACTTGACCAGAGAGGATATGGAACTGGCGCGCAATTGTCGGAGCGGCGGTTGGTATTACTGCCGCATCCAAATTCTCCATGAAGAGCAAACCTGCAACCAAGAATGCTATGGGACCAACTTCCCACCGCTGTGAACTCTTTTTCACAGCCCTGCCTTCGCTAGCGCGCCCTGCAAAGAGCGACTATATGCGCTGCTTGTAACGCTAGCTCCAGATACTCCCTGGATCTCGGCGGAGTTCTGGCTAATTGCCTCCTTTCGTAGGATTGGCACAGACACTCGCGCCAGAGTTATTGAACGGGTATCAGAATTGGGAAGTACTAATGGGATCACATCAATAATGCGATGGTTCTTCACGACAACTTCGACCTGCAAACTACTATAAATCGTCTTTATGACTGGACCCTTAAAAATCTGTACACCGGTAACTGCAGGCTTGGCCTTAGGGCTCTGCATTAAGCGCACAAAGGCAAACCCGACGAGGGAAAATATGATGAG
>CAIPQX010000136.1 GCA_903867285.1 uncultured Actinomycetes bacterium
AGACGATCTTCTTGGTCAGTCCTATCCCATTACAAACGGGCGTGAAGTTCTCTGCTATCCAAGCCACCTGCGGAATTGGTCCAACTACTGACACCGTTCCAAGTAGCACATTCGTACCGGATCCAAGTTATACGCCTGCTCCGACAGTATCTCCAAGCCCAACGGCTTCACCCGCTCCATCACCAACAGCCCCGTAATTAATACTTAGCGGTTAGCTCCAGGAACCCAGAGAACATCTCCGACCTCACGATTTTCAAAACGTGCGAGAACGAAGAAGAGATCAGATAAACGATTGAGATACTTTGCGGTCAGTGGATTTACGCCGCCGCCAAAAGAGTGAATAGCATGCCAAGTGGATCGCTCTGCGCGCCGAGTAACTGTGCGCGCAACATGCAAGAGAGATGCTGCGGCAGTACCCGAAGGCAAGACAAAAGATCGGAGTTCGGTGAGATTCTTATTGTAAGAATCTATTTGCGCCTCCAGATAGGTGATTTGCTCTTCGGTAACTCGAAGTGGCTCGACCTTTGGGTCGTCGATGACCGGAGTACAAAGATCGGCGCCCACATCAAAGAGATCGTTCTGCACGCGAATAAGGAGTGCTTTAACGGACTCTTCCGAAATTGCACCGAGAGAAATCACGACTCCAATCGCAGAGTTGGCCTCATCGACATCGGCATAGGCCTCCAAGCGGGGATCGTTCTTAGAGGTACGGCTCATATCCCCGAGTGAGGTAGTTCCGTCATCGCCTGTTTTCGTATAAATACGCGTCAAATTAACCATGGGATGAGCCTATTGGAGCAAGTAGAATGAGACCACTCAAATTTAGTTCTTACTCGGCGTGGAGGTGGTGTGTGGCGGAGAATTCACCTGCGCTTCGCATCCAAGGCCCTGCGCGCTTGTCCGGTGAAGTCACCGTCATGGGCGCCAAGAACTCGGCGCTGAAGTTAATGGCGGCATCTCTCCTAGCTCCCGGCAAGAACACCCTCCATAATGTTCCGCAGATCGCAGATGTCGACATCATGTCCGACCTGCTCACCCGCATGGGATGCACAATTACCTTTGATCGCGAGAACCACATTCTGGTTATTGATGTGCCACAAACCCCCGCACATAAAGCCGAGTACGAACTGGTCCGCAAGATGCGGGCATCGATCAATGTCCTCGGACCACTGCTCACGCGGGTTGGAATCGCCGAAATTTC
Organism: uncultured Actinomycetes bacterium; assembly: GCA_903867285.1. Taxonomy (GTDB): domain Bacteria; phylum Actinomycetota; class Actinomycetes; order Nanopelagicales; family Nanopelagicaceae; genus PALSA-747. The sequence continues at coordinate 1,202 of CAIPQX010000136.1, forward strand.
ACTTCCCGGCGGAGATGCCATCGGTTCGCGCGGTTTGGATTTTCATATCGCGGGCTTAGAAGCGCTCGGGGCAGCAATCACATTTGAACATGGTTACATCATCGCTACGGCGCCCAACGGGCTCGTTGGCGCAACTTTCGAACTTACCTTCCCTAGCGTTGGTGCAACAGAAAATCTGATGACTGCAGCGGTGATGGCTAAAGGAACGACCACATTGCACAACGTTGCGCGCGAACCTGACATCATCGATCTGGGTGAATACCTGATCGCGATGGGTGCCAAAATTACAGGGTTGGGGTCACCGACCATTGTTATTGAAGGTGTCGACCAGTTGCACCCGGCGACCCATTCGACGCTTCCGGACCGCATCGTCACCGGAACGTGGGCCTTTGCAGCGGTTATGACCCAGGGCGATATCACCATCAAGGGCGGCCGGGCCGACCATTTGGAAATTCCCTTAGATAAATTGGTCGCAGCTGGCGCGGTAGTTACATCGACCCCCGATGGTTTTAGAGTGAAGATGGATCAGCGTCCCATCGCATTTGATGTTGCCACACTCCCCTATCCGGGATTTCCCACCGATTTACAACCGATGGCGATCTCTCTCAATTCGATTGCACAGGGCAGCGCGATAGTCACAGAAAATGTCTTTGAGGCCCGTTTTATGTTCGTCAACGAGTTACGCCGACTCGGTGCAAATATCACCGTAGATGGCCATCACGCCGCAATTTCAGGTATTCCACTGCTCTCCGGTGCACCTGTTTTGGCGACCGATATCAGAGCGGGGGCTGGATTAGTTTTGGCTGCGCTGGTCGCCGATGGGATAACGATTGTGGAAGATGCGTTCCATATCGAACGCGGATATCCGAATTTTGCCGCCGATCTGCGCGCACTTGGCGCAGATGTCACAATTATTTAACGGTTTCTTGCCCTAAAATCGCAACTTGATTCTTATTTACCGATAGAAATCCACCAGCCATATCAAACTCAACGACAGATCCATCTGCTGTCTTTATGCTTACAACGCCTGGAACAAGCACGCCAAGCAATGAGATGTGATCAGCGAGAATTCCGAGATCTCCATCCAAGGTGCGAGCCGATACCAAAGTTGCCTCACCCGACCAGATACGTCTTTCGGGTGAGACTACTTCAACGCTTAGTTTTGAGTTAGACATGAATTAGCCTTGAGCCAACTCAGCTGCACGACGCTCTACATCGGCAAGTCCACCGCACATGAAGAAGGCCTGCTCTGGAACGTGGTCGTACTTTCCATCAGCAAGTGCTTCAAAAGCTTCGATGGTCTCTGAAAGCGGAACGAATGATCCATCAAGTCCAGTGAAGACCTTCGCAACGAAGGTGTTCTGTGACAAGAAGCGCTGGATACGACGGGCGCGTCCAACCAAGATGCGATCTTCTTCAGAGAGTTCATCAATACCAAGGATGGCGATGATGTCCTGTAGATCCTTGTAACGCTGCAAGATCTGCTTTACGCGGTTTGCAACACGGAAGTGGTGCTCACCGATATAACGCGGATCCAAGATGCGCGATGTTGAGTCCAGAGGATCCACTGCTGGGTAAATACCAAGCTCAGAGATCGGACGGGAGAGAACTGTTGTTGCATCTAGATGCGCGAACGTTGTGTGCGGAGCTGGGTCGGTGATGTCATCGGCAGGAACGTAAATAGCCTGCATCGATGTGATCGAGTGACCACGGGTTGATGTGATTCGCTCTTGGAGCTGACCCATCTCATCGGCCAGTGTTGGCTGATATCCCACAGCTGATGGCATACGGCCGAGCAGCGTTGATACTTCAGAGCCAGCTTGGGTAAAGCGGAAGATATTGTCGATGAAAAGGAGCACATCTTGGTTCTGTACATCGCGGAAATATTCCGCCATGGTCAGAGCAGAAAGCGCAACGCGCAGACGCGTCCCAGGTGGTTCATCCATCTGGCCGAAGACCAATGCAGTCTTATTGATAACGCCAGTTTCGGTCATTTCTAGGAAGAGATCGTTACCTTCGCGGGTACGCTCACCAACACCGGCGAATACAGATACTCCACCGAAGTTTTCCGCTACGCGATAGATCATCTCTTGAATCAAAACGGTCTTGCCAACTCCGGCGCCGCCGAAGAGGCCGATCTTTCCGCCCTTTACATATGGGGTCAGGAGATCAATAACTTTGATACCGGTCTCGAACATCTCGGTCTTTGACTCAAGTTGATCGAAGGCAGGTGCGGTACGGTGAATAGGCCAACGCTCTTTGATATCAAGAGAAGAGGTTGGAACGTCAAGGGATTCACCCAGAGTATTGAATACGTGGCCCTTGGTGACATCGCCGACTGGAACCATGATTGGCGAACCAGAGTTTGTGACTTCAGCGCCACGGACCATTCCGTCTGTTGGCTGCATCGAGATGGCACGAATGACGTTGTCGCCAATGTGTTGTGCGACCTCCATGGTCAACATGCGCTTCTCGCCAGAGAGGGTGACATCGACTGTCAATGCGTTGAAAATCGCTGGCATTGCATCTGCTGGAAATTCAATGTCCACGACCGGACCGATTACTCGGACCACGCGACCTTGCTTTCCTGCCAACTGAGTTGTCTCTGACATTATTCGCTCCCTGCGCTAGCTGAGGCAAGCGCATCTGCGCCGCCGACAATTTCACTGATCTCTTGGGTAATTTCGGCTTGACGGGCCGCATTTGCAAGTCGGGTGAGTGACTTGATTAGGTCATCGGCGTTGTCAGTCGCTGATTTCATGGCACGGCGACGAGCTGCATGCTCGGAAGCCGCTGATTGCAACATGGCATTAAATACTCGTGCTTCTACATATCGTGGAAGTAGGGCATTCAAAACTGTATCTGCGCTGGATTCGAACTCGTACATCGCAAGTACTCCGCGTGGTTCGTCCGCTTGCGGCGAACTCAGTGGAAGTAACTGCGCAGCGACTGGAGTCTGCGTAATCATGGATTTAAATTCGGTGTAAATAATATGAAGTTCATCGACTCCGACAGCGCCATCTGTAGGCGTTAAGAAAGATGTTACGAGATCTGCAGAAACTTCGCGCGCATTTTCTAGAGCCGGATTGTCGGAAAATCCGGTCCAGGAAGCGGTTATTACGCGATTACGGAAGCGATAGAAGTTAACTGCTTTACGCCCTACGAGATAAGCATCAACTGCTAGTCCGCGAGCCTGCAGGCGTCCGATAAGTAGATCGCCCTCTTTGATGGCAGCGTTTGAATAAGCACCGGCCATACCGCGATCGGCGGTGATGACGAGAACTGCGGCCCGCTTTGGATTTGCGACCGTCATAGTCAATGGGTGATCAGTATTCGAAAATTGAGCAACCGCACTAGCTGCCTTGGTGAGCTCGATGGAATATGGCGATGAAGCCACTACACGTTGCTGCGCCTTGACGATGCGCGAGGCAGAGATTAACTCCATCGCTCGCGTAATTTTTTTCGTCGCCTTAACCGAACGCATTCGGCGGCGATAAATTCGAAGTTGGGCACCCATGATAGAA
>CAIPQX010000137.1 GCA_903867285.1 uncultured Actinomycetes bacterium
CTTCGAACTGTCACACGCTCCGATCCGTCGCGCCACCAGTTATGACACCTGGATCGGCGAGCACGAACGTCGCCGCTTGGGGGATATGATCTGGTCGCGTCGCATCAAGTCGATGGTCGAAGATCTGCGTCCCGTCTTCTGGTGGGATCGGCTTTATATCGGCGGAGGCAACTCACGCCGAATCAGCCCCGCAGTTCTCAAAGTATTAGGCGACGATGTCGTCATCGCATCCAATACCGCGGGCATCCTCGGGGGAGTGCGCGCTTGGGAGCTAAAAGGTTTGGATCAATGAAGACCTTTCTGCGCATCATCAAGGACGAGACATTCTCGGCCTACATCCTGATTCCCATTGCCTTCCTTGCGATTTTGCTCGGCGCACACGTCGACAGCCACTTCTTGGTGCAGACCCATCAGATCGGCAACTGGCACTTCAATCTGCGCGAACTGACCCTGGATTATATGATCGGATTCTTCTTCTATAACATCGGGCTACAACTGCGCTTTGAATTAGCCGAAGGCGCCTTGCAAAATCGCCGAATTCTCGTCGTCAGCTCTATCGCCGCGCTGCTCGGCATGTTTGTACCAGCTATGACATTCTTCCTCTTCAACCGTATCAGCGGAACCGCAACGACGGGTTGGGGAATCACGATGGCGACCGATCTGCCATTGGTACTTGCGCTGCTGGTTGTGCTGAAGAAGAGCCACCTCAAAGGTTTTGTCTTAGCGCTTGCTACCATCGACGATATCGGTTCCATCATCGTCCTCTCGATTCTCTACAAAGCGCATTTGCATCTGGCCTATATCTTGGTATTGATCGCGCTGCTCGCCATCTACTTTCTTATTTCATATCTCACTACTTCGAAAGTTCTTCTTTTCGTAACTTTTATTGTGGGACTAGCGGTGGGCCATCAAACCGGTATCCAGACATCTTTGGTTGCAGTCCTCTTTGGCATCTTGACCTTTAATAACCAGAAGAAGGGGATGGACTTGCACGAGAATTTACTTGCCCTCGTCGAACCCTTTACCGCTTTCTTCGTAGTCCCGGTCTTTGTCTTTGTTTCGCTCTTTCGCCGGTTTGATTTTTCGGCGACCTCACTCGGTTCCCGCTTGGTTCTCTCCTTGATCATCGTGCGTTTGGTCGGCAAGCCACTCGGCATATTCCTGGGAATCCAAATCGGTCGCGCTCTACTCAAAGTGAAACTTGGATTTACAACGCGGGAGTCGCTCTTCATCGGCGCTTTGGGGACACTCGGTCTTTCGGTCTCACTCATCTTTGCGCAGAGTGATTTCACAGGAGCGCAGCAAGACTTAGCGATCTTGGGAATCTTGCTTACGATTCCAGCTGGCGCTTTGCTCGCTCTTGGTGTGGGTAGAGTCCGCCGATGAAACGCAGCGCATCTATCGCTTTAATCGCAGTTCTCCTGCTCGGAACGGCGAGTGAGGGGATTGCCCCTGCTGCAACGGCAAAGACCCCTTCTTACTTCAACGACTGTGGTCTCGGTCCAGTAAAGAAGCCATCGAGCGTCATTCAATATTGCGCAGATGGTGGCGCAGGAGTCGTCAACATCAAGTGGTCATCGTGGGGGACGACATCTGCCAAGGGCACTGGTACGTATTACATCAACGGCTGCACACCATCATGCGCTGCTGGAAGTATTTACAAATCGAGTGTCAATGTCTTGCTCAGCAAGTTGGTCAAGACCCACGGCAAGAATTATTTAATGAATGTAACCGTGACACCGAAGGCTGGTAAGCAATTTGTCTGGCCTCCCAAGATGAAGCCAATACCGAAGAAAATCATCTGGACTTCCGATATGTGGCGGGGCTAGCCCTCAAAAGTTTAAACATATTTTCTACCCCCGCTTTCACTTTGAGTGCCAGCCCCACGAATTAGGGGCTACAAATAAGGACTTCCAGAGCAGTATTGCGCTGTCGAGAGAAAAGGCAGGCGCAATGTTCCAGGTACGTATTCATGGTCGCGGTGGACAAGGTGTAGTCACCGCAGCAGAACTATTAGCGGTAGCTGTCTTCAATGAAGGCAAACATGCACAAGCATTCCCAAGTTTTGGATCCGAGCGAACAGGTGCACCAGTTGTTGCATACTGTCGCATCTCCGAAAATGAAATTCGCGCCCGCGAACCAATCATGGAACCTGATGCACTTATCATTCAAGATGCCAGCTTGATAAAGCAGATCGATGTATTTGCTGGACTTAAGCCCGGTGGATTTGTCATCGTAAACTCGACAGAGAACGCCGATGATTTATTGATTGCAGAAAAGTTAAAGGTACAAACAACTCTCGCAATTCTTCCTGCTACCGAGTTAGCAATGACTCATCTCGGACGTCCGGTACCAAATGCAGTACTGCTCGGCGCATTTAGCGCATTGACCGGCGTGGTTTCCCTTGGCGCTGTAACCGAAGCGATGAATCA
>CAIPQX010000138.1 GCA_903867285.1 uncultured Actinomycetes bacterium
CGTTCTTCTAGGTCTGGATCGAGAATGACCATGATTTCATAATGACGCATGCGTTAACCCCACCTCCTCTGGACTAAAGCGGCCGTGGGATTTCCACGACAGGAGGGTTACTGCTCCTAAAGCGGAAAGGACGGGTGCCCTAAACGTGAAGGAAGGGTAAGCCTAACTCTCCGCGCCTGATAGGAGAAATTCCTCCCTTGGGGGAGCTATTTCAGGTGTGGATAAGAGGAGTTTGAGGGCGAAGAAGAGGCTAGCCCCAACGCGGAGGAAGATCGCCGCCGCATACCACCGGGCGGGGAGGGAGAATTTGTCACCGGAGTAGCTCCCCAGATATTCCCAGATGGCGAAGTGGTAGATCGCTTCGCTGCCCTGCCAGATCCAGAAAGCTGAGCGCTCTCGATTATTAACCAAAGCTATTACTCCGAGAGGGGCTAACCAGAGGACATATTGCGGGGAGTACACCTTGTTGAAGGCGGTGAAGAGTGCAACAAAGATAAAGGCAATCTCGGCCAAGCTCGGGGTAGTCGCTCGGCGCAGCAGAACCGCGAAAGCTGCGAGCGAGGTAACAATAAATAGCCCCGCCCACAATAAATTGATTCCCGGTGGATTAACTTTAAAGATATTTAAAGCTTGCCAGACCGATCCGAGATCTGCCGGACGGGAACCATTTAATTTGAAGAATCTCCACCACCCGGTCGGGGTTGATATTGCAAAAGGGAGATTGATTACTATCCACAAGAAGAGTGTCAGCGCTATATATCGCACGCCACGCCGGATCTCACCTTGCCGAAAAAATATAAGGGCCATCGGAATAAGTAATACGATGGGGAAAAATTTGGTTGCGATAGAAATTGCCAGAACGACGGCACTCAACTCATATCGTTTGCGGTCAAACCAATAGATCGCGGCTACAGCAGTCACTACTGCCCAGAGATCCCAATTGATATACAGTGACGCGATTACCGCTGGCAGAACTGGAAGTAAATACCACTTCTCGGGATTTATCTTCGAAACTACGAAGGCGACTGCAATGAAGAGAATCGCCAAGAGAGCCACATTAATGAGGAAATAATATTTATCGGAGTAGGTGCCACTCGGAGTAATTAAAGCGGTCGCCCACATTACTACTGCAGTGAGCGGGGGATACTCAACGGAATTAGTCGCGCTTGAATACGGCCAGACATGATGTACCAAGCCGCGGGCATCGAAAAGTGCCGGTAGATCGCTATAACATTCATGAGCGTTAATTCCCACGCCAGACCAATTCGCGTTGTAACAGTGGTCAAATTTGGTGAAGGAGAGGATCGCCGCAAAGAGGGAGAGTGCAAGTACCGCCTTTGTTACGAAAGAAAGCCGCATGATTATCTCTGCTTGTTACTTTTTCTTAGGAGATGGTGCTGGTTTTGGAGTGGGCTTGGGGGTGACAGCAAGTGCTGGATCCATCGTTGGAACCGCACTCTGCATAGGGACCGGATCAACTCCTCCGATATTTGCTGCCGGTGGGAAATCCATAATTGGGACATGAACGAGAGCTTCCTTCATATACAGATCCCAAATTCGCGCCGGGAACGTTCCGCCAGTGACAGCATTTAAGCCACCGATACCGTTGAGAGATTGCGAAGCGTTATCTCTAAAGAAGGCAACGCTCGTTGCCATCTGTGGTACATAGCCCGTGAACCAAGCGCTGGCATTGTCGGTAGTAGTACCTGTCTTGCCGGCACTTGGCCTACCCAAATCTGCAACCGCACCCGAGGCGGTTCCATATGTAGTAACTGTTTGTAGCGCGGTTGTAAGGTCGGCCATAACATCGCTGGCAAAGACCTGGCTGGATTGCGGTTGAGCTTGATACAAAATTCCTCCGTTATTGCCGAGGACTTGAGAGACGATATATGGCTTGGCATATATGCCCTGCGCTGCAAAGGTGGCATAAGCCGAAGCGACATCGATGACGTGAGGGCTGGCAACTCCAAGAGTTACTGAAGGACCCGAAACCATTTGTACTGATGTTGGAATACCTGCGCGTCTAGCGACATCAATAACCTTATCTGGTCCAACCTTTATCCCGAGCGGGACAAATACTGTGTTAATCGAATTGGCGATGGCATCTAACAGATTGACGTTTTTAAACTGTTCGTTACCGTAATTGAATACTGGATAAGGTCCTTGCGAACCTGGGTCATAAAAGACTTGTGGGGACCGCCCATTCCACACTGATTGCAAACTGATTCCTGCCTCCAGGGCAGCGGTTAGGGCAAAGGGTTTAAAGGAGGAGCCAGCCTGTGTTGTTGCTTGTGTTGCGTTGTTGAACTGGCTCTTTAAATAATCTTGCCCGCCGTAAAGTGCTAAGACTGCTCCGGTACCGGGTTGTATGGATACCAAGGCGATTCTTAAATTTGTAAATGGCGCTTTAGGTGTGCGTTTTGATACAGCATCTACTGCAGCCTCTTGATCTTTTTTAACGAGGGTAGTTTTTACAACTAAACCACCCTGCATCAATTGATCTTGAGTAAATCCATATTGCTGTAATTGATTTTCGATCCAGGAGACGACATATCCCTTTGGTCCGGCTAGCGACCCAGGTGAGACCCTAGGTTGAATGAAAGGGAACACTTGTTTTACTTCTTGTGCTGGAGTCAACCACTTAGCCTTGACCATTCCATCCAAAACATATTTCCATCTTGCTTTTAAGCGAGCCAAATAGTTTGGGCCATTGGCGGGATCATAAAAACCTGGAGCGTTCAACACGCTGGCGAGCACCGCTGCTTGTGAGATGCTCAACTGATCAACTGTTTTTGCGAAGAAGACTTGCGAACCTGTTTGTACACCGTATGCCCCACGACCGAAGTAAATAGTGTTGAGATAGTCCTCAAGAATCTGATCTTTAGAAAGTTGCTGTTCCAGTTTTACAGCGATGACGATCTCTTTGATCTTCCTCTGAACGCTCTGCTGCGGCGAAAGGAATGCCGTCTTGGCATATTGCTGAGTGATAGTTGATCCACCTTGTAGCGATCCTCCGCGCAGGTCGTGCCACAGTGCACGCAAAATTCCGGTTGGGCTAAAGGCGTGCTCCGTATAGAAGTTGCGATCTTCGGCGGCCATGATGGCGTGACGAACATTAATTGGAATACTCGCGAGCTGGACGCTAGTTCGATCTTGCGCCCCGACCCGACCAATTTCCGAGCCATCTGCGTATTCGATGATCGTTGCCTGGCTATTCACATATTGATTTGGGTCTGGGATCTTTACTGTGAAATATGCGTATGAGAAGAGGTAAGTCCCTATGACAAATCCGCCACCGATGGTGAAGATCGCACCCCGAATAAACCAGGTTCGAAGGTTCTCTCGGGTGGGTTTTTCCATGCGGAAAGGTTACCGCCCTGCGCTGCGGGCGTAATCCTCATCCTCAAGGGTACGCACCTTACGAGGTGGTTTCCGATATTTGCCGTCTCCCAACCTAAATGAGTAGATCAGATGATGCCAGCCGCACCCCCGACAGACTTCGACGATATAGACGCGAAATTCCCCATATTCGTTCTGCATCTCTGCAATTTCACTGGAAGTCTTAATGCGACCTGAGTACTGACCTAGCTGATCGCCAAAGGTATATCGCAGCTCTACCATCTCTGCTTTCCGGCAGACTGGACAGAGTCTGGTGACGGGCTCGCCGTGATATTTTGCTGCGCTCTTAAGATAGGGATCGGCATCGCAGGCATCTAGTCCAGAGGTCGTTCCTTTAAAAAGTGCAATTAGCGTGGCTCTGCGCTTAAGTGAATAATCGATCGCATCACGGCGACTCCATAAGACGGCCAACATAGTTGCCAAGAATAAACCTTTATTACTAACTACGCTTGCGCACATGAAAAGGGTTGGGATGAGGACAAATTGGAGATTCCATCCCGGAAGTAAGTTGCCGCAAATTCTGAGGATCCGCTGGTTGGGGCAGGTGGGTGATGGAATATTTCAATCTGCTCTCGCATCCTTCGTTCTCTTCTCTCCTGAACGCCAACCCAATGCCGTAGGAGCCGCGACCGCCTTCGCCGTCATCCTCCTCCCATACTCTTTCGTGGGCCCTTATGCCGGCGTCTTCTTGGATCGATTCTCTAGGCAGCGAATAGTGCAGATCTCCAACCTGGTACGCGCCCTTGATCTAGTACTTATTACATTATTGATTAAATCGGGAGCGACGGGAGTTCCGTTAACTCTTCTCGTCTTGGTGGCATTTGGTATAAATAGATTGATTCTCTCCGGGTTGTCAGCGGGGCTGCCGCTCGTAGTTACAAAAGAGGAGTTGGTATCGGCGAATGCACTTGCGGTAACAGGTGGAAGTATCGGTGTAGTTATTGGTGGCGGATTAGGAATAGCGATAAAGAAATTATTCGATGCGCATGGGAAGAGTGATCTCGCCGATGCGAAGGTAATTTCAATTGCCATGTCTCTGTATCTGGCAAGTGCCTTCTTCACTAGGCGGTTGTCTCGTATGGATATTGGCCCAGCCGCACATGAAACTCCAGCCGAGTTTCGCGGATTTGGTGAATTACAAGAAGGTTGGCGCATACTTAAGAATCACCCTGATGCGCTCCGCGGTATTTTTACCACTGCTATTCAGAGAGGTGGGCTGACGGCTCTTACTTTGATGGGTCTGCTACTCGAGCGCAATAGTTATAACCCTCCTGATAATCCAGATGCTGGGCTCGCTGGATTTGGATTCGCGCTGGGAGTAGCTGGGGTTGGATTTGGCGTTGGATCATTTATGACTCCTTACTTTGTCGCCTACATAGGAAGACATCGTTGGATCCGCTTGATGATGGTTGCGCCAGCCACTTTTTTAATTCTCTTCGCTTTTATCCCACAAGAGTGGTTGCTCATAACGACTGCATTCTTTATCGCCGCCTGCGGACAGGCGGTCAAAGTTACAAATGATGCCTTAGTGCAATCGCAAATCGCGGATGAATATCGAGGTCGCGTCTTCGCCTTCTACGATGTTGCTGTAAATGGGATCATTGTTGTGGGTGCGCTCATTTCAGCGCTGATTCTTCCCAAAAGTGGCCACTCGGTCGAGTTGCCATTAATTACGGCGGTGGCCTTTGCAATGACTTCGTTGCTGCTACTACGACCGTCCAAGTTCTTTATTGCTCGCCCAAGCGAGTAGCTCTTTCTTCGCATCTACCTCACCTAATGGTCCGCGCTCCATCCGAAGCTCTAAAAGATAGTCGTACGCTTCCCCGACTAATCGGGATGGCTTAATATCTAGAATCTCCATTATCTGCTGGCCATCAAGATCGGGTCGAATGCGATCTAACTCCTCTTGAGCCTTCAGTTCTTCAATACGTTTTTCTAGAGAATCGTATGTCCGCGCTAACTGATCGGCTTTGCGTTGATTGCGAGTAGTGCAATCAGCGCGAGTAAGTACGTGTAAGTGATTGAGTAAATCTCCGGCATCACGAATATAACGCCGGACCGCAGAGTCGGTCCATTCTCCGTTGCCATAGCCGTGAAAACGTAGATGTAGGAATACCAGATTGGAAACTTCATCCACCGTCTTGCTATCGAAACGCAACTCGATAAGACGCTTCTTTGTCATCTTGGCGCCGACCACTTCATGGTGGTGAAAAGAAACACCGCCCCCGGGAATCAATTCTCGAGTACGGGGTTTTCCAATATCGTGCATGAGCGCCGCTAACCTGATGGTTATGTTTGGTCCACCTAATCGATTTTCATGCGCGATGGCTTGTTCTAAGACAGTGAGCGTATGTTCATATACATCTTTGTGGTGGTGGTGCTCATCAATTTCAAGTTTAAGTTTTGGAAGTTCGGGTAGGAATATTGCTGCCAGTCCAGTTTCGACGAGGAGTTGTAGACCGAGACGAGGATTTTGCGACATAAGAGTTTTGATAAATTCATCGCGGATTCGTTCAGCAGAAATAATCGACAAACGGCCTGACAACTCTTGAATTGCTGTAATTACCTCAGGATCCACTGAAAAATCTAGTTGCGCTACAAAACGCGCGGCTCTCATCATGCGCAATGGATCATCCGTGAATGATGTCAGTGCACTACCTGGAGTTCTCAAAATCTTCTTTGCTAAATCTCCAGCACCATCGAAGAGATCTATAAAGCGTGGGGCTTCGCCCGTTAGTTCTAACGCCATTGCATTAACGGTAAAATCTCTGCGCGAGAGATCCCCCTCGATGGAATCACCAAAGTTAACTTCGGGTTTTCTAGAATCTCGGTCATAATTTTCACTGCGATAGGTAGTTACTTCAACCATTACATCTCCGCGCTTAGCGGCAATGGTTCCGAAAGCAGCGCCAGTCTCCCAGATAGAATCTCCCCACTTCTTTAGGATTTTGCTGGAGTCTCCGGGGCGTGCATTTGTGGTGAAATCCAAGTCATTTCCCAGGCGGCCCAAGATTGCATCGCGAACCGGTCCTCCGACGAGCGCCAGAGTGAATCCTGACTCTTTAAAGGCTTGCGCTAGCGAGGTGATCAGGGAGCCATGAACGAGGAGCGCACCGAGGGCAAGCTCGGCGGCGATCTCATGGGGGTTTGGATTATGAGTACTCACAATGAGTAAGGCTAGAGCAGTACCCTTCTCTTATGACCCCGGCACCTGGTGCGGGTGGCGAAGCGAAACGGAAAAAACGTCGGAGACGGCGTCCTGCGGGCCCACACACACCTACTAATTCTTCTTCTGCTGCTAAAACCGACTCTGGTACTCCGCCTGTCAAAAAAGCTCCACCTCGCAAGCGCTCGGTATATGCCAAGCGGGTCGACGAGGTCAGCGCAGGTGGCTTGGTTATCGATGGCACTGGCACCAAGGGGCTGTTAATTGGACGTCGCGACCTTAAAGATGCCACGCGCGAGCGTCTACTCTGGTCACTTCCAAAGGGTCATATCGAGGCAGGCGAAACACCGGAGCAAGCCGCCATTAGAGAGGTTGCTGAAGAAACCGGAATTCAAAGCGAGATCTCTCGCGAATTGGGCGTCATTGATTTCTGGTTCATGGCCGGTGGAAAGAGGATCCACAAGACAGTGCATCACTATCTCTTCCGTGAAGTAGGTGGCACTCTCTCACCACAGGTGAGTGAAGTTGATGATGTTGGTTGGTTCCCCCTTGATGAAATTATTGCTCTCTTGGCCTACCCGGATGAGAAAAAGTTAATTGCAAAGTCTGGTGAGTTAAAAGTATGAAGCGCCTGCTCTCCCTCATCGCCGCGCTTACTTTCACTTTTCTTTCAATGCCCCTTGCGCAGGCGAGTAATTCAGTTCTCCTCACAGAACCGACTCATCGCCAAATTAACGGACAATTTGTCGACGATGCCCTTGCAACATCTCTCGGAGTCTCAGGTCGCCTCGGTCAATTAGTCTTCAGCCCGCCTTTTGGAACTAGAACGTGGATTATTGATCCTGCACTTATCGAAGAAGTTATTGCCATGAGCAATGGATACACGCTCACTTCTGGAGTTGCCGGCGTAGGGCAACTCTTCGCAAAATCTTGGCTAACACAACTAAATGCCGATATTAAATTTGCAAACGTTGTGCCGATGGCTTATGGCAATCCCTCTTCTTATTGGGTAAACCGACTCTCGCCGCACGAAGTCAATTATGTTTTATCTATTTCGCGCAGTCGGCTGCAAACTTTGCTAGCTCTCGCAACAATTGACCCAGCTCAATATAGATCGCACAGTGGGTTTTCGATTTCTAGTTCGGATATCACTGCAATAAACGATGCTGCTGCTATCTTTTCGCAAACTGCCAGTTTTGTGGATCCTGCGGCAATTGATACCTACCGATTGGCGCTCATCAAAATTCTCAATCCGGATCTCACAAAAGATCGACGCGCCTATCTCATACGCGATCTCACCGCCGCCGCCTACAACCAGATCCATCTGGTACATCTGAGCGCCGGAAAATTTACTGTTACTTCTACGCACCAAAGCCTTCCAATTACACTAACCAATGGATTCCCCAACGATATTAAGGTGAATCTCAGCGTAATTCCCAGCAATTTCAAGGTAGAGGTCGGTTCCCTGCCACAGTTCACAATCCCAGCAAAATCGAAGATTCAAGTTATGGTTCCAATCACCGTCCTTACATCTGGATCCTCTGAACTCACGATGGAGATCACCAATGCTCATGGTGATGTATTGGGTGATCCGATTACATACCCCCTTGCCCTGGCAGTTATCAGCCCTGTTGCCACCTGGTTCACAACTGGAGCGGCTATCGTCCTCTTTATTGCTGCAAGCGTTCAGAGCATCCGACGAATTAGAAGAAGGCAGAAATGAGCGATAACTCCATCGTTCGCTCCTCCGCCATTATGGCGGCAGGGACATTTGTCTCGCGCATCACTGGCTTATTTCGCGGGTTGCTTCTCGTTGCAGTACTCGGTACCACCCTCTTGGGAGATACGTACAACGTCGCCAACACAATGCCCAATATTTTGTACAACCTTATTATTGGGGGGGCGCTCACCGCGGTCTTTGTTCCACAATTGGTGCGGGCCATCCGCGAACCAGATGGCGGTTCAGCATTTATCTCCCGTTTGGTCACCGCTACCTCGGTGGTTCTAGCGCTGCTCGTCGTGGTGTCAACAGTTGCAGCCCCGCTCTTAGTTCGACTCTTCGCCAGTAGCTACATTGGTCGACCAGAATTTAAACTTACCGTTCTCTTTATGCGTTACTGCTTGCCACAAATATTTTTTATGGGTCTCTTCGCGCTTCTCGGTCAAATTGCAAATGCCAAAGGCAAGTTTGGTCCCATGATGTGGGCTCCAGTTTTTAACAATATTGTCGGTATCGGAGTATTTGGTTACTTCTTACATATTTCAAAAGGGTGGAAAGTTTCAACAATTACCCAGAGCCAGGCAACTTGGTTGGGTATCGGAACAACGGCCGGCTTCGCCGTGCAGCTAGCCTGTCTCATTCCAGTCCTCAGGCAGACGGGGATAAAGATCCGTCCGCGTTTTGATTGGCGCGACCCTGAGATCAAGAAGTCACTCCACTTGGCATCATGGACCTTGGCCTTTGCGGCATTCTCGCAATTGAGCTATCTCGTTACCGTGAATCTTTCTACCGGGGCTGCAGTACGGGCGCTCAGAGAAGGGATAACCACTGGGGTTGGTTACACACCTTACGGAAATGCATTTTTAATCCTTATGTTGCCCCACTCTGTAATCACCATCTCAATTGTTACAGCCATTCTGCCTTTACTGTCTGGCCACGCCATTGATCGCAAATTTAATGAGATACACGATGAGTTAGTTCGAGCCATTCGGCTGGTCGGAATCATCACCGTACCAAGCGCTATAGCTTTCTTGCTCTATGGTCCGCTCATTACAAGGACTCTCTTCTTTGGTATTTCTAATGCAGATGCGCGTTATCTAGGCCTGGTGCTCTCCGCTTTCGCCCTTGGACTGCTTCCGCTCAGCGTTAATTTGATCGCCTTGCGCGGTCTCAACGCCTTTGAAAATGTGAAGCTACAGGTACTCAGTAATGCAATTATGAATATCGTTGCGAGTTTGATCGCCCTTTTGCTCGCGATGACGCTTCCTGCCAATTGGGTGACCGTTGGTCTGGCCGCCGCTCTTGCATTGAGTTATTACATAGGGGCGTGGACCTCAATAAGACTGCTACGCAGATATGACATTGTGATTCGGACGAGCGAGATTACGGGTCTATATCTCCGCCTTGCGATGATTTACTCCGTGGTCGCTGTGCCGCTTTACCTCATCATGGGGCATATCCCGGGAGGGAATAGCCTGAAGCTATTAGTTGTTCTCTGCATTAGCGGGTTGGGCTACCTGGCCTTGGCTAAGACCTTTAAGATCGGGGAAGTAAACGCCGCTTTCTCCCTCTTTATTAGACCTCGGCGCTAAAAGTAATTTCATAGGATTTCAAGAGAGAGATGGTGCGGACGTGAGTGAAACAATCCACGACCTGGTGATCGTAGGTTCTGGTCCTGCTGGGTATACCGCGGGCATCTATGCTGCTCGCGCCCAACTCGCGCCCGTACTCTATGAGGGTTCAGTAACAGCCGGCGGTGCGCTGATGAACACCACGGAAGTTGAAAATTTTCCAGGGTTCCCCGATGGGATCATCGGTCCAGATTTGATGGATAACCTAAAAGCACAGTGTGAAAAATTTGGCACTCAATTGGTTCGAGACGACATCGTTGACATGAAACTTGACGGAGAAATCAAAGTTCTCACCGATGGAAGTGGGAACGTGCTTCGGGCCAAGGCGGTCATTCTCGCTACTGGATCGGCTTACAAAGAGATTGGCCTCGTTAACGAGAAGCGCCTTTCGGGTCGCGGCGTTTCCTGGTGTGCAACCTGTGATGGATTCTTCTTTCGAGAGCAGGAGATAGCTGTTGTAGGTGGCGGTGACTCCGCGATGGAAGAAGCCACTTTCTTAACACGTTTCGCATCTAAGGTAGTGGTTATTCACCGTCGTGATTCTTTGCGAGCATCCAAGATCATGATTGACAGAGCGAACGCAAATCCCAAGATCGAGTTTGTTTGGAATACCGAGGTAATCGATGTCCTTGGTGATCAAAATGTGACCGGGCTGAAGTTACGTAACACTATCGACGGTAGTGAAAGTGAGCGCGCCTTTACTGGACTCTTTGTAGCAATTGGGCACTCGCCACGTTCGGAACTCCTTGCCGGGCAAGTTGATCTCGACGCTGAAGGTTATGTAAAAGTTGAAGGTCGCTCCACTCGAACCAATCTCCCAGGGGTATTTGCCTGTGGGGATCTCGTCGATCACACCTACCGCCAGGCAATCACGGCGGCAGGAACTGGATGTGAAGCCGCGTTAGACGCTGAAAGATTCTTAGCGGGACACTAGAATCCGTACTCTGATTTTGTAAACTAAGTAGTTTTAATTGAATAATCTAGGGGGAGATATGAGCAATACATCACCAGTAACAGCTGCCACATTTGAAGAGGTAGTTCTTAAGAGTACGACACCCGTTCTTGTTGATTTTTGGGCAGAGTGGTGCGGCCCCTGCCGCGCTGTCGGTCCGATCTTGGAAGAGATCGCGGGCGAGCACGCCGGTAAGATCAAGATCGTAAAACTTAATACTGATGAAGAAGCTTCCATTGCAATGAAGTATGGAATCACCTCGATCCCAACAATGAATGTATTTGTCGGTGGCCAGGTTGTTAAGAGCATCGTTGGAGCTAAGCCAAAGCCAGCTCTTCTCAAAGATCTAGCGGCCTACATTCAATAATTATTAGGTATCGAAGTAAAGTGTTCTCATGACGCCCGATCTGACCTTTGGTGGATCGGGCGATCTTGTTTTGCAAGTAACCAACTATCTCGCTCGCTTAAATTTATTAAAGGTTGAAACCTTTCACTTTGATGCCACTGTTGCCGCAGCGGTCAAAGAATTCCAACAATCTCGCGGATTGACTGTTTCTGGAATAGTCGATGCCGTCACCTTGCGTGCGCTGGAAGAAGCTAGATGGAAACTCGGAGACCGAGTTCTCTCGCTTACCTCCCCGCCAATGCGCGGTGACGATGTTGCTGCTCTGCAATCACAATTGAGCGAGATGGGTTTCAATTGCGGTCGCGTAGATGGAATCTTTGGACTTGACACTGAAAGTGCAGTTTTGGAATTTCAGAAATCAGTCGGGGTCAAGGTTGATGGTAGGTGTGGCCCAGCAACAATTATGTCGATGTTGCGATTAAAGAAGATTGTTTCGGGTGGGGCGCCTAATCAACTCCGAGATGCCGCGGTTCGCGCCGAGCGCGGACCTGCGCTCTCCGGGAAGGTAATTGTCATTGATCCATCAGATTCCCCGGATATTTTCGATCTGACGCAGCGCTTAGAGGGGCGTTTAATTGCTCTTGGGGTAAATGTCTTTCTCACCCGCACCCTGGCCTCTGCTCCGCAAGAATCCGCACGTATTGAGTTTGCGAATGCAACTAACGCCGACCTTGTCATCTCCTTACGTCAAGATCGCTACGTTAATGAGGAGGCCCATGGGATTGCTACTTATTACTATGGAAGCGATTCTCACGGGGTCCACTCGATAGTTGGCGAGCGATTTGCCACCCTGGTGCAGCGTGAAATTTGTGCTCGCACCGACCTCCTTAACTGTCGAATTCATGCCAAAACTTGGGATTTGCTGCGCCTCACAAAATCCCCAACCGTTCGCATCGATTTGGGGTATCAAAGCAATCCTGGAGATTCCAAGCGGATCGCTGACCCCGCTTTTCGGGAAACTGTGGTCGAAGCGCTCATGGTTGCAATTCAACGTCTCTATTTAAGCGCAGAGAATGATGCAAAGACTGGAACGTTAAAAATCTCTGATTTACGGAGAGCTGGCCTGCGTAAATAAGGGCGACTCCTGCCCTTTGATTGGTGTGGCAGAATTGTCTAATGTCTAATGAGGTAACGCGTTTTCGTACCGGTGAAGATCAACAGCTCGCCCAACGCTTCGCCCATCGTGCTGAGTTGATGCAGGCTAGTGAGATCCGCGCCCTCTTTGCCGTCGCCTCTCGCCCTGAGATCGTCTCCCTCGCTGGTGGCATGCCAAACCTCTCCGCCCTACCAATGGAGATGATGGCTGAAGTTGTCGAAAAACTCATTAAAGAGAATGGCCAAGAAGCCCTGCAGTACGGCAGTGGTCAGGGTCATCCCAAGCTACGCGAACAGATCTGCGATGTAATGGCACTTGAGGGAATCCGCGCGCACCCAGATGACATTATTGTTACAACAGGTTCGCAGCAGGCGCTCGACCTTATCTCTCGTATCTTTATCAATCCAGGCGATGTGGTTCTTGTCGAAGCGCCTTCATATGTAGGTGCGCTTGGAACTTTCAAACAATACGAAGCAAACGTGGTCCATGTTCAGATGGATGACAATGGAATGATTCCGGAAGCGTTGCGAGCCGCCATTGCATCGGTTCGTAAAACCGGGCAAGAGATAAAATTTCTTTACCTTATTCCTAATTACCAAAATCCTGCCGGCGTACTTTTGCCTGCAGAGCGGCGCACCGAGATACTCGAAATCTGCGCGGCCGAAAAAATCTTTATTGTCGAAGATAATCCATATGGGCTTTTAGGGTTTGATAAGCCATCGCCAAATGCGATGCGTGCTCAAGACTCTGAAAATGTTATTTATCTTGGCTCTTTCTCAAAGACAATTGCTCCTGGTTTTCGAGTTGGTTGGGCGCTTGTTCCGCAAGCTTTAAAGGAGAAGTTGGTTATCGCGGCTGAGAGTTCGATCCTCTGCCCCTCCAATTTCACACAGCTTTCCATTAGTGGCTATTTGGCCGACCAACCTTGGCGAGATCAGATAGCGTCATTCTGTAAACTCTATAAAATTCGCCGTGATGCCATGTTAGAAAGCCTTGATGAATATTTTCCAGAGGGAGCTACTTGGACTAAGCCGCATGGTGGGTTTTATATTTGGGTAACCCTCCCCCCTGAGATCGATACGACTGCACTTATGCCCAAAGCTATCGCTGCAAAGGTTGCTTATGTGCCAGGAACCGCTTTCTATGCTGATGGATTTGGCAGTTGGTCTATGCGCCTTGCTTACTGCTACCCCACCCCGGAGCGAATTCGTGAAGGTGTAAAAGCCTTGGGTGGAGTTATTCGGACCGAGATGGAGAACCGCTCACTTATCTAAGTAGGCGGGTAATTCGCTGCAAATCTGCATCGTCGGCAAACTCGATGGTGATTTTGCCCTTTTGTTTTCCTAATTCGATGGTCACGCGAGTATCAAGTCGATTTCCAAGTTGGTCGGCCAACTCCTTCAATTGTGGGCTAGGAGAAGTATGGCGCTTTGTCTTTTCGCCCTTCTCTTTACCGTCGCTTGTTGCAACAATCTCTTCAACAGCACGAACGCTCAACCCTTCGGCGACGATGCGATTTGCCAGCGCTTCGATCTCCGATGCACTTGTTAATGAGAGCAAGGCACGCGCATGACCTGCGGAGAGAATACCAATTGCAACTCTTCTTTGAACGGCAGCAGGTAGATTTAGAAGGCGCAGGGTATTTGTAATTACAGGTCTAGATTTTCCAATCTTTAGCGCTAACTCTTCATGTGTATATCCAAAATCGTTAAGTAAGTTTTGGAAAGCAGCTGCCTCTTCAAGTGGATTGAGTTCGCTGCGGTGGATATTTTCTAGAAGTGCTTCACGAAGCATTTCATTATCTGAAGAGGCGCGGAGAATCACAGGAATTGTTTTAAGTCCGGCTAATTTGGACGCGCGCAATCGGCGCTCACCCATAATTAATTCATAGCGGCCGTCCCCTAAATCGCGAACTACTGGAGGTTGCATAACACCAACCTCTTTAATTGATGCCGCTAATTCCTGCAGTGCTCTTTCATCAAAATGGGTACGTGGTTGCTTACTATTTGGTTGCACTGAGTTGATATCCACTTCCAGTGCTGTACCTGCCACAACGCCATCGTTTTTTACAACATCACCAATAGTTGTAGTTGGGATCAGTGCATCAAGGCCACGTCCCAAACCTCCCTTACGTACTGCACTCATGCTGCGGATCCTCTCCGTGCTATCTCGCGCGCCGCACCCATATATGCAATCGCACCGGGCGAAGCAGCGTCGTATGTCATCACAGTTTGATTAAAAGATGGAGCTTCAGATACTCGTACTGCACGAGGAATTGGAATATCAATTAATTCATTGGGGAAATGTCGTCGCACATCATCTGCTACATCGTTTGCTAAACGAGTGCGAGAATCAAACATTGTTAAGAGAATTGTGCTGACACGAACCAATGGGTTCAGCGCTCTTTGAATCTTTCCTAAAGTCTCCATAAGTAATGAGATTCCCTCGAGCGAGTAATACTCACATTGAATAGGAACTAGTACTTCTTCCGCCGCTGTTAGCGCGTTGATAGTGAGTAGACCCAAACTTGGTGGGCAGTCGATAATTACATAATCCAGACGATCTCCGCGCGCATCTCTCTCGCCGAGATATTTCAGCAGCGCGCCTTTTAGAATGCTTTCGCGAGCAACGAATGTGACGAGAGCTATCTCAGCTCCAGCGAGCTCTCGATTTGCTGGAGCACATTCTAAACTAGGAAATCCAGCTACTTTCTGGATCGTTTGCGAGAGATCAACATCGTCGACCAGAACTTCGTACATACCAGGGGTTCTATTGCGGTCGACACCGAGTGCCGTACAGGCATTTCCCTGAGGGTCTAAATCAATAACGAGAACTTTTAACCCTCCCATCGCCATGGCAGCTGCGAGATTTACCGCTGAAGTGGTCTTGCCCACCCCGCCTTTTTGGTTGGCCACGGTAAATATCCGGGTTTTGATGGGTTGTGGCATTGGCTCTTTCAGACGCCGTACTCCGATGAGTTTGCGCTCCTCAACCTTCGGTGTTTCACGTGAATCACTCATGGGTGTAGTTAAGCAGTCTTTCTGACCTCAATAACACGTGAGATATCAAATCCGGGCAATTCAATGGTGTGAAGACTCGTTATGGAGTGATTTTTAGGCTCTGTTGAGTCAATCTCCGCCTGGGCTCCCTCTCCCTTTATGGCGAGCAGGGCTCCCTCGGCTTTAACGAGATGCCAAGAGATAACCAATAACTTGGGTAGTGGCGCCACAGCTCGAGCGGTAACCACCTCAAAACTCTTTTTAACGCTCTCCGCCTTGCCGCGAATGACCGTTATTGGTAGTTCGAGTAGCCCGATGACCTCGAGCAGGAAGTCCACGCGGCGCTGTAGTGGTTCAATTAGGAAAACCTCGAGATCGGGTCGCGCTAGGGCAATCACAATTCCAGGAAGTCCCGCCCCGGAGCCGATATCGGCCACCCTCACTCCTGCTGGAATCAAAGTTGTGACTGGGAGTGAATTTGCGATGTGGCGCTCCCAGATACGTTCGCCCTCCTTAGGGCCAATCAACCCGCGTTCAATCCCCCATGTTCCAAGGATCTCTGCATACCGATCGGCCTTCTCGGGGCTCTCTTTGAAGTAACTCTCTAGGAGTGTTTCACGTGAAACGATCAAGCTGGTAGAACAACCACGCAACGGTTTGGTTCTTCGCCCTCTGATTCACTCGTCAAACCAATCTCTTGGATTGTGTCGTGGATCACTTTTCGTTCAAAAGCATTCATTGGCTTGAGTTTTACCTGTTCGCCAGAGGATTTAACCTCATCTGCAATCTCATGTGCCAATTTGGTGAGTTCGATCTTCTTGTTGCTGCGAAAGTTATCGATATCCAACATCAAGCGGGAGCGCTCGCCCAGGGAGGTTTGCACCGCCAAGCGGGTGAGCTCTTGTAGCGCATCGAGTACCTCTCCACTATCTCCAACAAGGTGAGAGAGTGCGCCACCGGCGATCGCTAGTGCGGCGCGTTCGTTCTCTACATCAATATCAATATCCCCATCAAGGTCGGCAATATCGAGCAGCCCCTCAAGGTAATCCGCGGCGACATCGCCCTCTTCTTCCAAACGAGCGATGAGGGACTTTTTTGGGGTCTCTACTACGTCCTCGGTCTCAGGAACTATCTCGGTCTCTGTCATTATGCTGCCTTTCTGTCGGATTTAAACCTTTTGTTATATTTTGTAAGCATTTAAGGGCTACTTACGAGGTTTCTTCTTTTTTGGTTGTTGACGTTGCCGGCTCTTGGCCGCCTCTGCCTCGCGCTGCGCCTCTGTCATGCCTTCAGGAGTTTCGGGGGTCTCTGTCAAACCGCGTTTGCGCTGCAGCTCCTCGTAGGCAGGAGAGCCCGGTGTTGGGTTTCTCTTGATGACGTAATACTGCTGACCGAAGGTCCAGAGGTTTGTCGTTGACCAGTAGATCAGAACGCCAATCGGAAAGTTCACACCAGAGATAGCAAAGATGAATGGGAATACATACAACATAATTTTCTGTTGTTGCGCCATCATATTATTTGATGGGTCGAGCTTTGGCATTCCTTTCACCATCAATTGGCGTTGGGTGGTGAACGTTGTGGCGGACATAAATGCAATAAGGCAGACCGTAACAATCTTGGTTCCCGTCGTCGCATTGTGACTGAGGAAACTATCGGCGATTGGAGCGCTGAGGAATTTTGCATCATGCGCGGAGGCCAATAAATTTGCTGTTAATACATTGGGAACGTATGAAGTGTTGTGTGCGATTCCACTTAGCACCCTAAATAGTGCAAAGAAAATTGGAGCTTGTGCGAGTAATGGAAGGCAAGGCGCGAGCGGGTTGGTCTTATGCTCTTTGTAGAGCTTCATCATCTCTTCAGATTGCTTTTGACGATCATCTTTATGCTTTTTTTGAATCTCTTTCATATGTGGTTGCAGTGCGGTCATGGCCCGCTGCGATTTAATCTGCTTCACAAAGAGTGGAATTAAAATCACACGGATGAGTACAACCAGTAGAACAATAGAGAGAGTCCATTTCAACGACTCGTGGGTATTCTTCCCTAGAACCCAGCCAAGCACAGTGTGGAAAGTGACCATAACCCACGTAACAGCGTAGTAAATGGGGTGAAGTATCGCGTTCATTAATTGGCTCCCTTAAGGTGTTCGTATACAACTCGCTTACCGCCGGCATAATCGACCCCGCCATGTGACCATGGGTTACATCGGAGAATCCGCCACGCCCCCATTACTAAACCTTTTAAACCAAATTCATTGATCGCATCAATTGTGTATTGCGAACAAGATGGGAAATATTTACACCGGGGAGACATGTTTGAAGAGATGAAGATCTGCCAGAATCTAATAGGTGCGATCAAAAGCTTCTTCATTGATGAGCGCCGGTTCTCTTTATAACTTTTGCAATGAGCGCAGCTAAATCAGATCGATAATCGCTCTGATTTTTTAGAACGCGGATTACAACCTGAGTATGTGGTTGCAGATCATTTAAATGTGCTGCCATTGCGTGGCGCAATTGGCGGGCGATATGGTGGCGTGTGACCGATCCGCCGACGCTCTTGTTAATAATTAATCCAACTTGCGGCTCGCTCGGCAATTGCTCATGCGTCAAAAAGTAGAGAACTAATAAATCGGAGGTAGCCCGATGCCCGGTCTTGGTGGTTCTAGAAAAATCTTGGCCTCGGCGCATACGGTTGGATGCTGGAAGCACGATTTAAGCTGAGATGTGGGTGCGACCCTTTGCGCGGCGAGACGATAGAACTGCTCGTCCACCACGAGTGGCCATGCGGGCACGGAAGCCATGCTTCTTGGCGCGCTTACGGTTATTAGGTTGATAGGTACGCTTGCTCATAAGTTCCTCTTTTTCTCCTAGCTGTTAAAGATGGTTTCGGGGTTGGCACCAGCTAGGGCCACAACGGAAGGGCAAGATTAGCCGAATTGGTGTGGATAAACCACTTGCGCTTTTCTCCAGGTAGTCATAGGTTCGCGCTCTATCCACAGGTTTCGCGCCTCCCGACCCTAAAGGCGGGGTTTAGACCACAGGCTGTGGATAACTTTGGGGATAACTCTTTAAAGTTCTTGATTTTTGAGTTTTTACTAGTGCTCGGTCTGGGGTTGGAATGGCTTTATTAGAAGAGGTTGATCTCAACACCCTCTGGGCGTTGGTCGTTGAAGCTATGGCTTCGGAGTCCCCTCAGCATCGGGCTTTTTTGGCGCTAACCAAACCTCTTGGCCTGCTTCAAAGCGAAGGCGGTGCGACCCTCCTTCTTAATACTCCAAATCAATTTGCAAAAGATTTCTTAGAGCTGCGCGTTAAATCCGCACTTAATGAAATTCTCACCGCTCAACTTGGCCAGAAAATAAATATCGCGGTAACTGTTGATGAAAATTTAGAGGTTGACGTTCCACAGGAAGAACTTATCGACACCAGCACTCCCGAGGTTCAACCAAAGAGTGGCACTGGTCGTGATTTAGGTTCAAAATCCCCAGCCGAACAATCTCAACTTAACCCGAGATACATATTTGAAACTTTTGTTATTGGAGCTTCAAATAGATTTGCGCATGCTGCGGCGGTTGCGGTAGCTGAAGCGCCGGCAAAAGCATATAACCCGCTTTTTATTTACGGCGAGTCAGGGCTTGGTAAAACCCATCTCCTGCACGCTATTGGGGCCTATGCCAAAGAATTGTATGGATCGGTTCGGGTGCGCTACGTCTCTTCGGAAGAGTTCACTAACGATTTTATTAACTCTATCCGTGATGACAAGGCTGCGGTCTTCCAAAGACGGTATCGCGATCTAGATGTCTTACTTGTTGACGATATTCAATTTCTGGAAAATAAAGAGCGAACCCAAGAAGAGTTTTTCCATACCTTCAACACTCTATATAACGCCAATAAACAGATTGTGATTTCTAGTGATCGTCCTCCAAAACAACTGACAACTCTGGAAGATCGCCTGCGTTCTCGATTTGAGTGGGGTTTAATCACAGACATTCAACCGCCAGAGTTAGAAACCCGTATTGCTATTTTGCGTAAGAAGGCCGCTCAAGACAAATTGAATGCGCCTGATGATGTTTTGGAATACATCGCCTCTAAAATCTCATCCAATATCCGGGAGTTGGAGGGGGCGTTAATTCGCGTCACCGCCTTCGCCTCCCTTAACCGCCAACCGGTGGATATGGGATTGGCAGAGATCGTTCTAAAGGATTTGATCCCAGACCAGGCAGGGCCAGAAATCACCTCATCTACCATCATGGCGCAGACCGCCTCTTACTTCAGCCTCACCTTGGAAGATCTCTGTGGGACGAGCCGAAGCCGAGTTTTGGTCAATGCCCGCCAGATCGCCATGTATTTATGCCGGGAGCTAACGGAGCTATCCCTCCCAAAGATTGGTCAGACTTTTGGGGGTCGGGATCACACGACGGTGATGCATGCCGATCGAAAGATTCGCCAGTTAATGGCCGAGCGCCGCTCTATTTATAACCAAGTCACCGAGTTAACCAACCGAATTAAGCTGCAATCTAAAAATTAAATGAACAACTAACCCCAATTGTGGGTAAGTTGTGGATAACTGTGGATATGTGGGGGTTTTATGGGGGTAAAAGAGGGATAACTTCCTTATTTAGGCTCTTTCTTAAGTTAGGGAGGTCCTTTTAAGTAGTTCTCCACATGGTTACCCACAACTGTAGAGAAGGTTATCTAAGGCGCGACCAGCACTTATACCTTTATCCACAGATAAAGGCTCCGGTTACTACGAATAACTTTAAATAGAGAGAAAAGCAGGGATAAGCAATAACTTGTAACTATCTAAGGCGTCAGCGTGAAACCTTAGACTCAGGCGGTAGAGAAAGAGGCGAGAGATGAAATTTGTAGTTGAACCAACAGAGTTGGTTGATGCCGTTAATTGGGTTGCCCGCAGCCTCTCCTCCCGCCCTATTAAAGCCGAGCTCCTCGGCATCATGATCGACGTTGATACCTCAATCACTTTAACCGGTTCAGATTTAGAGACTTCAACAAAGGCAATTTTAAAGGCCGAAATCAGCGCTAAAGGAAAAGTCTTAGTTCCCGGACGCCTGCTCGCCGAGATCGCGCGTTCATTACCTAACAAACCAATCACCTTCACCTTAGATGGAAGCAGGGTTCTTGTAACCGCAGGCACCGCAAAATTTACTCTTCCTACGCTTTCAGTAAATGAATACCCAACACTTCCCGAACTACCCGAGACCGCTGGAGTAATCCCCAGCGATGTCTTTGCTCACGCGGTAAACCAAGTTGCTATAGCGGCCGGCAAAGATGACTCACTTCCAACACTTACAGGCGTGCATATCGAAATCCACCAAAATAAAATTACCTTAGCTGCCACAGACCGCTATCGCTTAGCGGTGCGCGAATTAAATTGGCAGGCGAAAAATAACGAGATAGAAGTAAACACCCTGGTTCGCGCCCGAACTCTGGCAGATGCTGCTAAATCCCTCACCGCACATTCCCAAGTGACGCTTGCTCTTTCTCCCACTAGCTCCAATGAACGCCTTATTGGTTTTCTCTCTGAGTTAAAGACAATGACCTCTCGGACCCTCGATGGCACCTTCCCACCATTTAAACATTTACTACCAAGTGAATCTATGGCAGAAGCGACTATTGAAGTTGCACCTTTCTTAGATTCAGTCCGCCGTGTTGCTTTAGTAACAGACAAGACCGTCCCACTACGTTTGATCTTCGCCGACAACTCCCTACAACTAGAAGCTGGCGCTGGAGAAGAGGCGCAAGCGACAGAAGAGTTGGAGATCATCTACTCCGGAGAACCAATTAATATTGCTTTCAACCCGCAATATTTAACCGATGGATTACAAGCTATTGGAACACCATTCGTTCAAATCAATTTTACCGGAGCAAGTAAGCCAGCGGTCCTCACTGGTAAACATGAGCTATCAGGCACACGTGACATTAGTTATCAATACTTACTAATGCCAATGCGCTATAGCGCATAAATCGAGTGCACCTAAAACACCTTTCACTAAAGAACTTCCGTTCTTATGGTGAATTAGAACTACCCCTCACCCCTGGAATCACTATATTTCTAGGGCGAAATGGTGAAGGCAAGACCAATATCGTGGAAGCGATTCTCTATCTAGCATTTCTCTCTTCTCACCGTACTGCTGGTGATCTTCCTCTAGTAAAACTTGGGGAGAGCGCTGCATATACAAGAGCGCGGATCCAACACCCCGATAGAGAGATTTTAGTAGAGCTAGAAATAAATGCAGAGAAAGCTAATCGAGCGCGAATTAATCAAAACCCAATCCGTAGCCAGAAAGATCTCTTCGGATTAATTCAATGCATCTATTTTTCTCCAGAAGATATGGATTTAGTGCGCGGGGACCCATCAGAGCGTCGCCGTTTTATCGATCAAATACTCATCCTGCGATCTCCCCGGCTAGCCGGAGTAATCACGGATTATGAGCGCGCCCTACGCCAACGGAACACGCTATTAAAAACCCGCGCCAATCAAGCTTCATTAGAGCCATGGAATCAACAAGTTTCAAAATTTGGTGGTGAGATAATTGCGGCGCGCACCGCACTTCTTAAAGAGTTCGAACCACACTTCACAGAAATTTACGCGGATATTTCAAAGGATAAACCGGCGCACATTACGTATAAAAGCTCTATCGAAAATCCATCAACTTCCCCAGATGAAAATTACCAAGCCATAATCTCTAAAATGGCAGATTTACAATCTCAAGAAGCGGATCGAGGGGTCACCCTTGTCGGGCCACATAGAGATGACCTCCTTCTCCACCTTGGGAAACATTTAGTTAAAGGGTATGCATCTCACGGCGAATCTTGGTCAATAGCCCTATCTCTCAAACTCGCCGCATACAATCTTTTGGTGAGCGAAGGCGCGAAACCAATTTTAATTTTAGATGATGTCTTCTCTGAGTTGGATGAAGAGCGACGCCACCAACTTATCGAGTTAGCTAAATCAGCAGAGCAAACATTTATTACAGTGGCAGTCGAGGGAGATTTACCGAAAGATTTAGCGGGAACTACCTTCCATGTAAAAAACGGAAGTGTTAAATTGAAATCATGAAGGTTGACCTAGCGCGAGAGCTCTATAAGACCTGGCGGGATAATTCCCGGAAAAACCGCCCACGCGATAACCAAGAGACCGAACGTTTAAAAATCGATGATCCCCAACCGCTCAATGCCGCTCTCTCTGAGTTGGTCTCAAAGCGTGATTGGCGCCAAGGGATTGCAGAGGGTTCGCTCTTCATTGAATGGCTCACGGTGGTCGGTCCAGAAATAGGATCCCACTCCACCCCAATCTCTCTGGTTGATGGGCTTTTGACTATCCAAGCCACTTCATCGGCCTGGGCTACCCAGTTAGCGCTGATGAGCTCCAACCTCTTATCCACAATTTCCAACTCGGCCCCAGGGGCTTTGGTTGAGGAGATTGTGGTCCTTCCACCTCACGCCCCAAGTTGGAAGAAGGGCATTAGAACGATCCGAAATTCCCGTGGTCCTAGGGATACCTACGGCTAAAGTCTAAAAGGCTCTCAGAAGTTCACCCAAGCCTTTTTACGGCTGGTTCTATCACCGCTTTACCACTAAGATTTGGGGTCGTAGGAGCCATATTCGCCTAAGAATTGGTTTTAACAGATTTCCCTCAAGTGGGCCAGAAAGGCGGGGCAATGGCTGAGAATTCATACAACGCCAGCGCCATCACCGTCCTTGAAGGGTTAGATGCGGTCCGCAAGCGCCCGGGTATGTATATCGGCTCTACTGGCGAGCGTGGACTCCACCACCTGGTTTATGAGGTTGTAGACAACTCTGTCGATGAGGCCCT
Source organism: uncultured Actinomycetes bacterium (assembly GCA_903867285.1). Lineage (GTDB taxonomy): Bacteria > Actinomycetota > Actinomycetes > Nanopelagicales > Nanopelagicaceae > PALSA-747. The sequence goes on from CAIPQX010000138.1 coordinate 23,203, forward strand.
AGCTGGCTATTGCGACACCATCGACGTCACCCTGATGCCAGATGGCGCGCTGCGGGTCATTGATAATGGTCGCGGTATCCCTGTAGATCTCCACCCGATTGAAAAACGACCAGCTTTAGAGATTGTTTTAACCGTCCTGCACGCCGGTGGAAAATTTGGCGATAGCGGGTACTCGGTCTCTGGCGGACTACACGGCGTGGGTATCTCCGTCGTTAACGCCCTCTCCACAGATTTAGCGGTCGAAGTCCGGCGTGATGGCTTTCATTGGTTCCAGGAATACAAACTAGGAGTGCCACAAGCGCCTGTTCGTAAAGGCGACGCAGCGACAACAACAGGAACAACTGTCACCTTCTGGCCTTCGGTAGATATCTTTGAAACAACAGATTTCTCTTTTGAAACCCTCTCCGCTCGTTTCCGCGAGATGGCCTTTCTCAACAAAGGTTTAACTCTGACCTTAACCGACGAACGACCAGGTCGCGTTGATGAAAACGGAAATATATTAACCGCCACTTATCACTATGAAGGCGGCATTGTAGATTTCGTAAAACATTTAAACCTGACAAAGGGCGAGCAACATAAAACCATTATCTCTTTTGAAGCCGAAGAGAAGATCCAGAAGATGTCTCTGGAAGTTGCGATGCAATGGAACAATGGATTTTCCGAGAGCGTGTACACCTTCGCAAATACAATTAACACTCAAGAGGGCGGAACACATGAAGAGGGTTTCCGCACCGCTCTTACCTCAATCGTAAATAAGTTTGGCGAAGAGTGGGGTTTTATCCGCAAGAAAGAGGATCGCTTAACTGGTGACGATGTCCGTGAAGGTTTAACCGCCATCGTCTCCATTAAAATTGGCGAACCACAATTTGAAGGTCAGACCAAGACCAAACTCGGAAACACAGAAGCAAAATCATTTACACAAAAAGCGATGAACGAACATCTCACCGCCTGGTTTGAAAAGAACCCTGGCGAAGGAAAAGATATTGTCCGTAAAAGTATCGATGCCGCATCAGCACGTGTCGCGGCGCGCAAAGCTCGTGACTTAAGTCGTTCACGCAAAGGTCTGCTTGAGGGACGCGGCATGCCAGGAAAGTTAGCTGATTGCCAGTGGACAGAGCCAGAGAAATGCGAGCTCTATATTGTCGAGGGTGATTCTGCTGGAGGCTCCACTAAGGGTGGACGTGATTCACGCTATCAAGCAGTACTTCCAATTCGCGGCAAGATTCTCAATGTAGAAAAAGCGCGTATTGACCGAGTACTACAAAACAACGAGGTACAAGCTTTGATCACCGCTTTAGGTACCGGTATTCACGATGACTTCGATGTTGCAAAGTTGCGCTATCACAAGATCATTTTGATGGCCGATGCTGACGTCGACGGGCAGCACATCCGTACTCTTTTACTCACTCTCTTGTTCCGTTTCATGCGGCCGCTCATCGAAAGCGGTTTTGTTTACCTGGCGCAACCACCACTTTACAAATTGAAGTGGGGCGGCAAAGAGCCTGTGCAGTATGCATTTAGCGATCGCGAACGCGATGGTTTTATCAAAATTGGAATCGAAGCTGGAAAGCGTCTGCCCAAAGAGGATGGAATTCAGCGATTTAAAGGGCTGGGAGAGATGCCAGCAAAAGAGCTATGGGATACCACGATGGATCCAACCCACCGCATCTTGACGCAAATTACTTTGGATGATGCCGCAGCAGCCGACAACCTCTTCTCTGTTCTTATGGGCGAAGATGTTGATCTACGCCGTAGTTTTATTCAACGCAATGCCAAAGATGTTAGATTCTTGGATATCTGATGGAAGATAGATTTCAAGAGGGCATGGAAGGCTCAAAGATTGAGTCGATTGATCTCCAAGTTGAAATGGCACGCAGTTATCTCGACTACGCCATGTCGGTCATTGTTGGTCGTGCACTTCCAGATGTTCGTGATGGTCTAAAACCGGTTCACCGCCGCGTCCTTTATGCGATGTTTGATGCCGGATATCGCCCAGACAAGGGTTATTACAAATCCTCTCGTATCGTCGGTGACGTCATGGGTAATTACCATCCACATGGCGACGGTGCTATCTACGACGCAGTAGTTCGTTTAGCGCAGTTCTGGTCACTCCGTTATCCATTGATCGATGGAAACGGAAACTTCGGATCTCCCGGTAATGATCCCGCAGCAGCAATGCGTTACACCGAAGCAAAACTTGCTCCCTTAGCCATGGAGATGATGCGCGATATTGACGAGGACACCGTCAACTTCATCCCTAACTACGACGGTCGCTCTCAAGAGCCGACAGTGCTCCCTTCTCGCTTTCCAAATCTTCTCGTTAATGGTTCTGCCGGAATTGCTGTTGGAATGGCGACAAATATTCCTCCACACAACCTCACTGAAATTATTCAGGCAACCTCTTGGGCTCTAGAAAATCCAGATGCATCACCGGAAGAGACGCTCGCCAAGTTAATGACGATTGTTAAAGGCCCAGATTTTCCTACCAAAGCTCTCATTGTTGGACGCCAAGGAATCGAAGATGCTTATCGCACCGGGCGTGGTTCCATAATCATGCGTGCGGTTGTGGAAATAGAAGAGATTAACAAGCGCACTTGTCTTGTTGTTACCGAACTCCCTTATCAAGTAAACCCAGATAATTTGGCTCTCAAAATTGCGGAGTTGGTAAAAGATGGACGCATCAAAGGAATTGCCGATGTTCGCGATGAAGGCAATGAGCGTTTAGGTCAACGTCTCGTAATTGTTCTTCGCAACGATGCCACACCCAAGGTAATTTTAAATAATCTTTACAAGCACACACAGTTACAAGATTCATTCGGTGCCAATATGTTGGCTCTCGTTGACGGAGTGCCGCGCACCCTGCGCCTTGATGAATTTATCCGTTATTACATCGAACACCAGGTTGAGGTAATTGTTCGCCGCACCCGTTTCCGCCTCGCTGAGCGCGAAAAACGCGCTCATATCTTGCAGGGTTACCTCAAAGCTTTAGATGCCCTCGATGCGGTCATCGCGTTAATTCGCGCCTCAAAGACCCCAGAGGAAGCACGTACCGGGTTGATGAAGCTGCTTGATGTAGATGAGATTCAAGCCAATGCAATTTTGGATATGCAACTGCGCCGCATCGCGGCCCTAGAACGCCAAAAGATTAATGATGAATACGAAGCCCTTATGGCCGACATCATCGTTCTCAACGAGATTCTCGCCAGCGAGTCAAAGCAGCGCGAAATAATAAAGACCGAACTTCATGAGCTCGGTGAAAAGTATGCAGATGAACGGCGCACCCAGATAGTTCTTGCCGAATCCGATCTCTCGATTGAAGATTTAATCCCAGATCAAGAAGTTGTTGTAACCATTACTCGCAGCGGCTATTCAAAGCGTACGAAAGCCGATCTCTATCGCGCGCAACGTCGCGGCGGCAAGGGAGTAAAGGGTGCTGCACTCAAGCAGGATGATCTTGTAGATCACTTCTTCACCGCATCCACACACGATTGGCTACTCTTCTTTACCAACAAAGGTCGCGTTTACCGCGCCAAGGTGCACGAGCTCCCAGATGCTGGCCGAGATGCACGTGGGCAACATGTAGCAAATCTCTTGGCATTTAAACCAGATGAGGCTATTGCGCAAGTAATTTCCCTACGCGATTACGACCCAACTCATTACTTAGTTATTGCCACTAAAAGTGGAATGGTGAAGAAATCACCTTTGACTGAATATGACTCACCTCGTGCAGGTGGCTTGATCGCCATCAACCTCAAGACCGATGATGAAGTTGTATCTGCCGCCCTCATCACCAATGATGATGAAATCTTGCTTGTTAGCCGCCATGGAATGTCGCTGCGCTTCGCCGCCCGCGAAGAGTCAATTCGTTCTATGGGGCGCTCTACCTCCGGAGTCATCGGAATGAAGTTCCGAACCGATGATCAACTTCTCACTATGGCAGCTATCTCCGGTTCAGATCCCGACCAATTTGTATTAACTGCAACAGATGGCGGTTATGCAAAGCGAACCCCACTGGATGAATATCGCGAACAAGCACGCGGTGGTCTGGGCGTAAAGGCAGCAAAGATCGATGAGAACTCCCGCGGCACTTTGGTTGGCGCGATGATCGTTATGCCAGGCGATGAAATTCTCGCAATTACCTCTGGCGGCGTGGTTATTCGCACGGCGGTTGAAGAGATTAGAGAGACCAGTCGAGACACCCTGGGCGTTCGCCTAGTAAATCTCGATGAAGGAACCTCTGTTGTCTCTATTACTCAGGTAAAAGATGTAGTTATTGAGGAGATTTTGGGCTAATCCCCGAAGTCGGGTAGCCTCAGGCACTCGCACGAAACCCAGAAAATGGGCCTGTAGCTCAGCTTGGTTAGAGCGCTTCCCTGATAAGGAAGAGGTCGGAGGTTCAAGTCCTCCCAGGCCCACCAGATTTCCTAGCCCAAGCCACTTCGGATAGGGTACGGATTCTGAAATAAAGATGGGGCC
>CAIPQX010000139.1 GCA_903867285.1 uncultured Actinomycetes bacterium
GTTGCTACATCTATTTCGAGGCCAGCATGGCGCGCACGAATCTCTTTGAGGGATGCAGTGCGGGGAACGGCTACTGGATAGGCCTCACCACCACGGGCCAAAATCGCAGCGCGCTTCTCACGCCGAATCCGCAATTGCTCCGGTAGGTCATCTTCAATAATCGGCTCAGTCATAATCCGAGGAGTCTACCGCGCTAGTTATTACCGCTTGAATTTCGGTCAAAAACCATCGCTAGCCCCAAGAGAGTCAGGTCGGGCTCGTGAGTATCAATGGTCTCGCTAATGCCGAGGACTAATGGGGCGAGCCCGCCGGTCGCGATGACTGTGGTTCGACCCGCCTGCGGATAGAGAATCTCTAGCTCCTCAATAATTCGTGTGACGAGTCCATCAACTTGGCCCGCAAAGCCATAGATAGTCCCCGATTGCAGCGCTTCAACGGTGTTCTTACCGATAACCGATTTGGGTTTAATCAGTTCTACCTTACGCAGTTGGGCGGCGCGAGCAGCTAAGGCGTCAACCGAGATCTCAATTCCGGGAGCTAACGCTCCTCCGAGAAACTCACCCTTGGGCGAGACCACATCAAGATTGGTTGACGTTCCGAAATCAACCACGATGCAGGGTCCAGCAGATCCAAAGAGAGTATGAGCCGCGAGAGTATTTACTATGCGATCTGCACCAATCTCCTTGGGATTATCAACAAGTAGAGGCACGCCAGTTTTAATCCCAGGTTCCACGATAGTGACTGGAATTTCGCTGAAGTAGCGCGAAATCATGTTACGAAGTTCGCGCAGAGTTGCAGGAACTGTCGAGCAGATGGAGAGCCCATCAATATTGATTCCATCAAGGAGCGCGCGATATTGCAGCCAAAGCTCATCGGCGGTGTCGCGGGGATCTGTCTTTAATCGCCAGGAGCGAACCAACTTATCGCCATCGAAAGCGCCGAGCACGGTATTTGTGTTCCCAACATCGATTGTGAGTAGCATTTAGATTCCCATCTTTAAGTCGAGGCCAATATCGAGAGCCTTGGCGGAATGAGTTAGCGCACCTACTGCGATGAAGTCGACACCACTCTGCGCATATTTCAAAGCGTTTGCCAATGTAATTCCACCGGAAGCTTCTAGCTTCACTGCACCTGCAACTATCCCGACGGCCTCCTTGCAGAGCTCTGGTGACATATTGTCGAGCAGAATCAAATCTGGCTGCGCTTTCAGCACTGCATGTAATTGCTCGAAGTTATCTACTTCAACTTCTATCTCTTTATCTGGATATTGCGCGCGAACAAGTTCAAAAGCAGCCAGCACTCCTCCTGCACCAACAATGTGATTGTCCTTTATCAGCGCAGCATCCGAAAGGGAGAGGCGATGGTTGGTTCCTCCACCAGCCCTTACCGCTGCTTTCTCCAAGACTCTCCAGCCTGGAGTCGTTTTGCGGGTATCCCGAATCTGACAGGGGGTGCCGGTTATAGCTTCAACCCAGGCTCGTGTTTCAGTGGCGATGCCGCTTAAATGCGTCAGGAAGTTGAGTGCTGTGCGCTCGGCCAACAACAGTGCTCTGGTATTTCCCCGAGCTTCCAGAATAACCGTGCCCGCTGGAACAAAGGAACCATCTGCTACGAGCAATGAGATGCCACTAATGCCGAGATAGTTGAGAACTGCAATTGCGACAGAGGTGCCCGCCACAACTCCTGGCTGTCGATTAACGAACTGGGCCACGCTCTCTTGATCTGCGGGAATAGTTGCAGTCGAAGTTATATCGACTCCACCATCCAAATCTTCGGCAATCGCTAGTTCAATAAGTTTAAGTAGAGAGCTATTCATTGTTTCACCGCCTCAAAAGTCGAACTCCAACTTCCATCTATATCCAACTTTTGAATGATTCTCTTCTGCCAAATTTGGTTTGTCTCTAGGAAATCACTGCGCCAATGGGAGCCGCGTGATTCTTGTCGTTCCAAGGCGGATCGCACAATGGCGGTTGCAAGGAAGTGTAGATTTGAAACTTCCCAAGCATCTACCCCAGGCTTTTCGGTGTGGCGCGTTCCCAGTTGTTCTAACGTAGCAAGAGTAGCTCGCAGACTTTTTTCCGAGCGCATAACTCCAGCCCCTTCGCTCATAGCTAGTTGCAACGGAATGCGAATGGAGGGGTCTATTAATATTCGTGCTTCATCGCCGTCACCGACGGGCTCCGATTGCTCTGCTAAATGTGCAGCAATATTTTCTGAGATACGGGCGCCAAAAACCAACCCCTCGAGAAGTGAGTTAGAGGCGAGGCGATTGGCACCATGCGCACCAGTACAAGCGCTCTCACCGCAAACATAGAGGCCAGGAACCGAACTCTCGCCGTTGAGATCAACTAAAACTCCACCCGATGCATAGTGCGAGGCTGGAGCAACTGGAATGAGCTGCTTCTTGGGGTCAATGCCGTTCGACATACATGAGGCATATATCGTGGGGAATCGCCCTACAAAATCCTTAACGGAGGTCGCATCTAGCCACATGTGAGGAACATGTGCCTCTCGCATCTGATTAAAGATCTCTTTTGCAACGATATCCCGCGGCGCCAGATCGGCCTGCGGATGAACCGCCGCCATAAATTTCTCTCCGCGGTGGTTGAGAAGAATCGCGCCTTCACCACGCACCGCCTCGCTAATAAGCGGTTGCTGCCCTGCCTGCGCAGTGTCACGCCATAAAACGGTGGGATGAAATTGGATAAATTCGACATCTGCAACGGCTGCACCTGCGCGTAGCGCAAGTGCCACGCCATCACCAGTAGAAACTGAGGGATTAGTTGTTTGCGAATATACCTGCCCCAGTCCGCCGGTCGCAATTACCACTGCTCGCGCAAGAGCACGCCCAACTCCAGTACTCGATCCAGCGCCAATAACATGGAGTGTCACCCCACATACACGTCCATCAACTGACTTCAACGCGTCGATCACCAAGGCATGTTCTATAACTTCAATTCCAGAATCGTTGTGAACTGCAGCCAGCAAAGCTCGCGAAACTTCGGCTCCTGTTGCATCGCCACCGGCATGCAATATGCGATTGCGATGATGACCTCCCTCGCGCGTTAATGCAATCTCACCGCTCTCTGCTTTGTCGAAGACGGCACCACGCGCAATCAATTTCCGAACTGCTTCTGGTCCTTCCGTGACTAATACATTCACTGCATCGATATCACAGAGACCTGCACCGGCTATCAAGGTATCTTCTCGGTGTTCTTCGGGTGTATCCCCCGGACCTAGCGCAGCTGCAATTCCGCCCTGTGCCCATTTAGTAGAACCTTCGTCGATGAGCGCTTTCGTTACAAGCAGGACTGAAAGATTGGCGGCACGGGCATTGAGAGCAGTAGTTAAACCAGCAACTCCGGATCCGATCACAATGACATCGGCCTGCGTTGTCCACCCCGGAGCTCCTGCGAATAACTTCATCGATCGTTTCCCATATGCATATTGTCGATCAATCGGAGCCCATTTACCCAACCAGCGATGATTCCACGCGCGGATTGGCTCCCCGGAGGTGCCAATTCGAAGGTTTCTTCATCGATAACCTCGGCATAGTCGACTTGAAAATCTGGCTCACTAGCCAAAGTTCGCTGCATCGCCACTTTATCTCCAGTTCGCAAAGCCTTACTAATAACCAATGCAGCGCGTCGACCCGCAGGCGTAAGTTGAATATTGCGCGATGAGAGCGCAAGACCATCACGGTCGCGGACGGTTGGAACTGAGACGATATCTATTGGAAGGTTATTTTCCCTTACCCACTTCTTAATGATGAAGAGTTGCTGAAAATCTTTTTCTCCGAATATCGCGTAATCGGGTTTTGCATAATCAAAGAGTCTGTTAACGACAGTCAGCACTCCGTCGAAGTGTCCGATTCGATGGCGACCTTCAAAGATCTCTCCAATCGCGCCCGCGGAAATCTTTGCGATCTCACCGGGATAAACCTCGTTGTAATTAGGAGCCCAAACCTTTGTTGCTCCTGCGGCCATCGCCTTCTCTGTATCGCCATCAAGGTCTCGCGGATAATGAGATAGATCTGCGGCGTTTTCAAATTGCAGTGGATTTACAAAGATCGAAACAATTACCGTTGAACTCAACTCACGGGCTCGCCTGATCAACTCTAAATGGCCAGCGTGCAGCGCACCCATAGTGGGAACAAGCGCTATTGAATCCTGCATGGTGCTCCAGTCCTTTCGGGGTACCGGGCTAATGGGGAAAGTTTACTCCTTGAGAGCAGTAATGAGATCTCGAATAGATCCATGGCCAGCGAGGGTGGCGCTGGGATCAATCTCGAACCATGGCTCTAAAACAAATTTACGCTCGTGCGCCCGTGGATGTGGAAGTTCTAAATGTGGCTCTTGAATCACGAGATCGCCGTAAGCGATGAGATCAAGATCGAGAGTTCGTGGCCCCCATTGGATCTCACGTGTTCGACCGGCTAGGAGTTCGATCTCTTGCATCTCGACGAGGAGATCGAGTGGGTCCATCTCGCTCTCTCCCACAATAACCGCGTTTAGGTAATCATCTTGCGGAGGGCCTCCTACTGGCGCCGTCCTATAAAAGCTAGAGACCGCCTTGATATCAATGTGCTTTCCTAGCTCATCGATTGCATGGTGCAGATGAGAGTTGGTGTCTCCCATATTGGATCCGAGCGCTAAGACAACTTTCATGCGGATCGCTTAATTCGGACCGCTATATCGGTAACCGGAACGCCTACAGATGCATAGGGCTTGTGAACAACTACTTCGACTGCTTTGAGTGGGTATGAACGCAAGAGTTCAGAGGCGATGACGTGCGCCAATCGTTCAATCAAATTGACAGGCTCCCCGACAATTATTTCGTGAACGACTTTTGCAACCTGGGAATAATCAACGGCATCGGCTATTGCATCTGATTTGGAAGCGGTCTTATTCTCTAATTCAAGTTTTACATCTACAGAAAAATTCTGACCGTTTTCCCGCTCAAAGTCGAAGAGCCCGTGATAACCAAACCCGGCGATTCCTTTGATTTCAATATAATCGCTCATCCCCACAACTCCTTTACTACCTTGATGGCATCCACGTGAGGTTTCACGCTATGTGTTCGTACCGCCCAAACTCCTTTGCGAGCCATCTCTGTGGTCAGGGCGATGGTGGCAAAATCTCGATCGTCGGGGTTCTCTGCGCTAACTAAATCACCTAAAAAGCGTTTACGCGAGACCCCTATCAATAGCGGATAACCCAATAACTGCAATCGATCAATATTTCGAAGGAGTTCCCAGTTCTGTGCTCCAGTCTTCGCGAAACCAATTCCTGGATCAAGAATTATCTGATCTGGATTTACCCCTTGGTCGATAAAGGCAGCGACACGTTCTTCTAACTCTTGCCTGACCTCTTGCACGACATCGTTATAAACAGCCAGTGATTGCATATCTCTGGATTCTCCGCGGGTATGCATCGCTATGTACTGAACTCCAGGATTGGCGGCAATAAGAAGAGCCATCTTTGGATCACGGACTCCGGCGCTGATGTCATTGACAAGAGTTGCCCCTGCCCCGATCGCCAATTTGGCTATCTCTGACCTGGTGGTATCAATGCTTATTGTTGCGCCGAACTCTTTGAGGGCGATAATGACTGGAATCGTCCGATCTCGCTCCTCTTCAAATGAGATACGTTCAGAGCCAGGGCGGGTCGATTCTCCACCGACATCAATGATGTCGACACCCTGCGCAATCATCTCTATGGAGCGCGCGATAGCTGCGTCAAAATCAAAGTGTCGTCCACCATCAGCAAATGAATCTGGAGTGACATTAAGTACGCCCATAACGAGCGTGCTCTGATGGAGAGACATTAGCGATCAGAAGCAGTAATCAGCGCCATAGCTTCGGCTCTGGTAGCAGCATTGCGCAGCTGCCCGCGTACCGCAGATGTTGTGGTTCGGGCTTGCGACTTTTTTACGCCGCGCATCGACATACATAAATGTTCACAGTCAATAATGACAATCACCCCGGCAGGTTTCAAGATTTCTACCATGGCATCGGCGATTTGAGTCGTGAGGCGCTCTTGTACTTGTGGTCGTCTTGAATACAGATCCACCAGCCGAGCTAATTTAGAGATACCGGTAATGCGACCAGATTCTCCGGGAATGTAACCAATATGCGCCATACCGTGAAATGGAGTTAAGTGATGTTCGCAATGTGAAAAGACTTCGATATCTCTGACTATGACCAACTCCTTGTGGCCAATATCGAAAGTTGTTGTTAGGACATCTTCCGGGCTCTGCCATAACCCTTCAAAATTTTCGCGATATGCCCGAGCGACGCGCGCCGGAGTATCACGCAGACCATCGCGCGAAGGATCCTCACCGATGGCCAACAGGAGCTCGGTAACTGCTCGCTCGGCTCGCGCCTGATCAAACTCGGCGCGTGCTTGTCCATCATGGGGACCCATAAACACCGGAGTGATCTCGTGCTCCATGGTTAGACCTCTTCTACTTTCGTAGGAGCTGCCTTTTTCCGCGACTTACGCGCTGGCTTCACTGCTAATGCCTCCGGATCTACCTGTGGCTTTGCAGCTACAAGGCCCACTGGAGGAAGAGTGGAAGGTGAACGGTTCGGCGATCCCGTCCAGGCAGGGCGAGAGGAGACCATGCGAACCTTGGTAAAGATGCGCTCAATATCATCCTTCAGCAGGGTTTCACGCTCGAGTAGTTCGACAACCAACTCATCCAAAATGTCGCGATTTTGCACGAGAATATTGAATGCCTCTTGGTGGGCATTTTCAATCAGATTGTGGATCTCTTCATCAATGATTCCAGCAATCTCTTCGGAGTAGTCGCGTTGGTGACCATAATCGCGACCGAGGAATGGATCGCTATCACCACTTCCAAGTTTGATAGCCCCGATGCGTTCTGTCATTCCATATTGAGTAACCATCGCGCGCGCTAGATTCGTCGCCTTCTCAATATCGTTTGATGCGCCGGTAGTTGGATCGTGGAAAATTAACTCCTCGGCGGCGCGACCACCCAGTGAGTATGAAAGCTGATCAAGCATTTGATTACGCGTAGTTGCATAACGATCTTCGTCGGGAAGCACCATTGTATAACCGAGGGCGCGCCCGCGCGGCATGATCGTAATCTTATGAACGGGATCGGTATTAGGGAGCGCGTGCGCTACCAGCGCGTGACCACCCTCGTGATACGCAGTGATGCGACGCTCTTCCTCTGTCATTAATCGACTGGTGCGTTGCGGTCCAGCCATCACGCGATCAATGGACTCATCGAGTGCCATAGTTGTGATGACCTTTGCATTTTCGCGTGCAGTTAGCAGAGCTGCTTCATTCAATACATTTGCTAGATCTGCACCTGTAAAACCGGGCGTACGTTTGGCGATCTCACCGAGGTCAACGCTCTTTGCGATTGGCTTTCCTTTGGCGTGAACTTCGAGAATTGCCTTGCGTCCTAAGAGGTCGGGGCGATCCACTGGAATCTGGCGATCAAAACGCCCGGGGCGCAAGATCGCAGGATCGAGAACATCTGGTCGATTTGTTGCTGCGATCAAGATGACTTGGGTGTTCTCTTCAAAACCATCCATCTCTACTAATAACTGGTTAAGGGTCTGCTCTCGTTCATCGTTACCGCCACCCATGCCAGCGCCTCGCTGCCGACCGACAGCGTCTATCTCATCGACGAAAATAATTGCGGGAGCCGCCTCTTTCGCCTTATTAAAGAGATCGCGAACTCGAGAAGCTCCAACACCAACAAACATCTCAACAAATTCCGACCCAGATATAGAGAAGAAAGGAACATTCGCCTCCCCCGCGACAGCACGCGCAAGGAGCGTTTTTCCGGTTCCCGGAGGTCCATAAAGCAGCACGCCTTTAGGGATCTTGGCGCCTATATCTTGGTATTTCTTGGGATCTGATAGGAAATCCTTTATTTCGCGTAGTTCGGCGACCGCTTCGTCAGCGCCGGCAACATCCGCGAAGGTGCTCTTAGGAGCCTCTTTGGATTGCAATTTAGCTTTAGAGCGACCAAAAGAGAAGATCCTATTTCCACCCTGGGAGTTAGACATGAAGAGCAGGAGGATAAATCCAATTATCAGAAATGGGGCAAAACTAAAAAATAGCGTGGCGAAGAATGAGGTGGTTGGAACTTTTACATTCCATGTTTTCGTTGGTGGATTGCTCGTCAATAGCTCGGTGATTTGCTGCTCTTGATTTGTGACGTAAGAGGCAACCAGGTGGGTAGCCCCGTTAACCGATTCGCCGCTCTTGAGAATAATCTCAACCTTCTGATCCTTGTCAATGACAAGAGCTGATTCCACCTTATTCTGCGATATTTCCGCGAGCACTGTGGATGTATCCACCGTGGTGTAAGCGGCGCCGCTCCCAGAAATTCTTCCCAGGGCGACAACCAGGATCAGCGCAAGCACGATCCAAAAGAGTGGGCCGCGCATCAACTTGCGGATCCTCTTACGGGGAAGGTTTATCTTTTTATCTGCCATTGCTCTTCTCTATGATCTTCTCTGGGGTAACGGAATATGGTCGAAAATTATTTCCTTGAAATCAGGAGTAAACACCTTTAGCTAAGATCCCGATGAAATCTAGGTTGCGGTACTTCTCGCCATAATCCAAGCCGTAGCCCACAACAAACTCATTGGGTATATCAAATCCGACATATTTGACATCGACTTCAACCTTCGCAGCGTCTGGTTTTCTGAGCATGGTAAAGATTTCAACGCTCTTAGCTCCGCGAGATTGTAAATTGGATTTAAGCCAGGCCAGGGTTAGCCCGGTGTCGAGAATATCTTCAACGATTAAAACGTGGCGACCCGTGATATCGCGATCGAGATCTTTGAGAATTCGAACTACGCCACTTGATTTTGTTCCCGAGCCATATGAAGAGACGGCCATCCAATCCATTTCAACATGACGATTGAGTGCGCGTACTAGATCGGCCATAGTCATGACGGCGCCCTTGAGAATTCCAATCACAAGGAGGTCGCGATCGACATAGTCACCTTCAATCGCTGCTGCGATCTCTTTGAGTCGAGCTTGGATTTCTGGGGCCGTAACTATGACGCGATCAATGTCTGCGCCTGCGGTGCTTAAATCCACGATGCTCCTTTTATGAGATCTGCTGTGAGAGCGAAAGTCTGCCCGAAATCCGAGCCACCTTCACACCACCGGGGAGGGAAATTTCCCCCTGGCCGTGCCAATCGGTGATCAAGGCCTCAACGGGCGCGAGGTGATCGGCGGTCAGCGCCCCCTCTGGAGCCCCTGAAGCGTAAATAGCTAGCCGGAGCACCCGGATCCGAACCGCTTTAGGGAGTTCGAGCAACCTTTCGACCGCAAGGGGGTCGCCCCCTGATAGGAATTGAGTGGCCAGGAGATCTAAGGCATCAGCGTCCTCGCGCAGGATCCGGGCGCTGCGCGCCAGTGCATCGCTAATCCCAGGGCCGAGATTGGCCTCTAAAACCGGAAGTACCGCATTTCGCACGCGTACTCGGGCATAGTGCAGATCTGAATTCTGGGGATCGATCCAAGGTGTGATTCCATTTTCCGTGCAGGTTGCCTCAGTGATCGAACGATCGATATCAAGGAGTGGTCTCACATAGGGCCCATTCACCTCTGCGATCCCGGAGAGCGAACGTGTCCCAGATCCGCGCGCCAACCCCAGCAAGACGGACTCGGCTTGATCATTTTTGGTATGGGCCAGAAAGAAGAAGTCGGGTTGATACTTTGAGATCGCTACCTCAAATGCCTGGTAGCGCGCCCGTCTCGCGGATGCTTCCATCCCATCGAGAAGATCTACAACAACGGGAATGATTTCCACAGATTTAAAGCCGATTCGCAACAACTCTTCTCGCGCGCGCTCGGCAACCACGGCAGAAGCCTCTTGTAATTGATGATCAATAATAATGGCAACAAGATCTACACCGTTTGTCTTACATTCAAAATGGGACGCAACGGCGAGCGCCATTGAATCAGCGCCACCCGAAACTCCGATGAGAATTCGTGCATCGGCGGTCTCCACCCAAGGCCGCACCGCTTGCCGAATCGCCAGAGTCGCCTTCATGCAGTTAGCCTAACTGTTAAACCCGACCACCCGAAGGCATCAAGCCAGAGACGCTGTACATGCTCGAGTAGATAAGGCCGGTCCGAGTTGAGTTAGCCTCCCACATCATGCCATTTCCAGCGTAAATGGTGATGTGGTGGATATTTTGGATTGAACCATCATAGGAATAAAAGAGAAGGTCGCCTGGAATTAAATTATCGAGTTTCACTCGCTGGGTATCCACGAAGTAGAGAGCGGCATTGAGTCGCGACCAATTTGGATATCCGAGTCCAGCAGCGTGATAAGCAGCATAAACCAATCCAGAACAGTCAAAACTCTTAGGGCCTTGCGCGCCCCACACATATGGTTTACGTGCCAATACTTGTGCCCGAGCATAAGCAACTGCTTTGGTGCGAATAGCATCGGTGCCACGAGTTGTAGAGCGACCCTTAAATCCGCGATCCGGCCAGATTTTTGCCTGACCTTTGGTTTGTGCCGCGGTATTTGCACTTGATTGTTCTAATTGGGAGAGAGCTAATTGTTGTTGCAGAGTGATTCTGAAATTGCGAGCGGTAGCGAGCTCTACCATCAACTTGCCTTGAATGGCACGGAGTTTTGCAACTTCCGCAGTCTGTGCAGATTGCGCGGCAACCGCTGCTGCTTTCGCCGCCGCCACCTTTGCGGTTGCGCTTGCTTGGGCGACCTTTGCTGCAGTAGCAGCGGCTTGGGCAGCTTTAGCAATAATAAGAGCGCTCTTATACCTATCTAACGCCACCGAATCTGTGGCTCCTACCTGGTCGAGAATGCTAAGTCGATCGACCAAATCTTGTGGGCCATTGGATTCGAGAACGGTGTTAAGAGTCGTGAAGCCCCCGCCCATGATGTAGGCATTTGCTGCCATCCGACCAATTGTCCGATTGGCTTCTGCGACAGCTACTTGGGTGAGCGCCGCATGCGCAGTTGCAAGATTGGATTGCTTCGTGGCGACCGCGAGTGCACCTTGGGCTGAGAGAAGAAGCGCTTGCTTATGAGCCGTGACTGCGGTCAGTTGTTGCAATAAATTTTGTGCGGAATTTAATTTGGAGGTGGCTGCTGCTGCAGCAGCGGCCTTGGCATTCTCAGATGCCTGTGCGGCCGCTATCTGTGCCTTCGTAGGTGCAGATACTTTTGGTTTTGGTTTTGCCGTTGGCGTGGGGGTAGTGGCAAACGAAACGGTGGGAATCGACATAAGTAGTCCGGTGCAGAGCGCAACCATGCGGAGATGTCGATTAAACATAAAATAGCCAACCATTCACGAGGAAGTAACAGTTAAGGATAATTGATAATTCCGCGTGAGAGGTCTATTGACTCGTTGTGAATTGGCTGTGTCCCTAGTTTGCTACATCTCTACGTTTAAAAAGAAGCGCAACAATCGTAAATCCTATGACTAGATAGGCAGCCGAGATACCCATGGACCATTTGTAACTGACTGTGAGTGAGCCGCCTTGTGCAATATTGTCAAAGTTCTGACCAGGTAGCCATTTCTGGGTACTAGATACAACGCCACCAAGAATCGTTTCGAGGATGAGTGACCAGATGACACCCGTGGAAATTGCGCTTATAGGCGAGCGGAAAAGTAAACCAAGAATCATTCCGAAAGTTCCGAATGCAATCGTTGTTAATAGCACGTTAATAAAGGTGCGCCCCAGGAGCGAAAGAGCGGTAGAGGTGAACCATGCTGTCGTTGTTACCTTGGCATGCGGTGCCAGGCCGTAAGAAACAGATATAGCAACCAAGGCATCAATAGTCACTAGAGCGATTGCGAAGATAACCATAGAGAGATATTTTCCGGAGAGAATCTTCATACGCGAAGGTTGGCGGACCAGCAGATTGCGTAGAGTTCCCAAGGTGTATTCCTGGGCGGTCTGAGATGCGAAGACGCAGAGCGCTGTAATACCGAGGAAGAACGAGACAATTTTGAATCCGTAAACCAAGCCCGCCGCTTGACTTAAGATTGCTGGAGAAATTATCTCCCCGCGTTGCCCATTCCCTTGCCCAGAGTTTGCACGCAGATAGACGATCGAAGTAAAGAGCGCGGTCAGAGCTGCAACAACCAAGATGGTTGACACTAGGAGTGTAGGACGACGAAGTTTACGAAGTTCGGCACGCATTACATTAAACATATTTACTCACCTGTCATTTCAAAGAATGTCTCTTCGAGAGTCGCTTGCGTCGCGGTTAGAGCTGAGAGAGTTATGCCCGCATTAAATGCCAGGCGATTAAAGGTTGCCCCCCATTCGGCGTCTGCCACAATATGAACGGTGCCTTCTTCGACACTCGCTTCACGTCCGTGGCGGATTGCAATATCCACCAACTTGTTGAGATCGACAGAGAATTCCGGTTCTGCCACCAAGGTGGCGAGCTGTGCAGCCAATAAATCTTGGGTGCGGCCGGCAAAGAGAACCTTTCCCTCACGCAACATGACAAGTGATTCGGCGATCATCTCGAGTTCAGATAAGAGGTGTGATGATACGAAGACACTCGTACCCTCGCTCGCTAGATCCTTAATGAGATTTCTTACCTCTTGAATGCCGGAGGGATCCAGGCCATTTGTTGGCTCGTCCAAGACTAAGAGTTTTGGATTTGGGAGAAGGGCTGCTGCTATCCCCAGACGTTGTTTCATGCCCAATGAATATGTTTTGTACTTCGATCCACCTCGATCTGCAAGGCCCACCTTCTCTAGCAGGGTTGCAACGCGCTCTTTTGGAAATCCGCCGAGCGAGGCCAGCACCTTGAGGTTCTCTGCACCGCTTAGTCCAGGGTAGAAAGCTGGCCCTTCAATCATTGCCCCTACCTGGGGAAGGTAGCGCTCGGGATGTGAAATGCTTTCGCCGAGCACCGTTCCTGTTCCACCGGTAGGCGTGATGAGGCCGAGCAACATCCGAATGGTGGTCGTCTTGCCAGAACCATTTGGCCCGACAAAGCCACAAACAGTTCCAAGTGGAACCTCGAAGGTGGCATGAGAGAGAGCGCTTCGCTCTCCGTAAACCTTGGTCAAATCAGTTACCGAGATAGCAGAGGTCATTTGATAACCATACGCGAGGACGCTGAGAATTGGGTGGGCGTAAATCGCCTGGGGATCGCCTAGACCGTGTGCTTGGCCACAAGGGTGGCTAGAACGAGAACAAGCGAATATACGCTCAGATAGGTGATCGACCAATGGAAGAGTTTTAGAGCGGCGCGCTCAGAATCTGGACCAGAAATCTTAATCAATTGTGTACCGAATCCCAGGGCAAGAAGCGCGGTGATCGCATAGCTCCACCAAGGTAGGTGCGCACTCGCTAGAACGAGAAAAGAAGTTGCGGTCATTAATATCGAGTGAAACCACATCTGCTTCTGCACGGATTTGATATTGGCAACAACGGGCAGCATTGGAATTCCAGCGGCGGCGTAATCTTCTTTGTACTTAATCGCCAGCGCCCAGAAATGCGGCGGGGTCCAGAAGAAGATGAGGAGGAAGAAGAGCCAAGCGGTCATGGAGAGTGAGTTGGTAATCGCTGCCCAGCCAATAATTACCGGCATACAACCAGCGATACCACCCCAGACAATATTTTGAGAGGTGCGTCGCTTTAACCAGATGGTGTAACCGACTACATAAAACAAGATGGCTAGCAAGGTTAAGACTGTGGCAAGCACGGTGGTGAAAATCAAAAAGATAAGAAGGGAGAGAATCGTAATCACAAGAGAAAACGCAACTGCTTGCTTCTCAGTTACTTCGCCGCTGACCAATGGACGATTGCTGGTGCGCTTCATGAGTCGATCGGATTCAACTTCGATCACCATATTGAAAGCATTCGATGCTCCAGCAGCCAGCGTTCCGCCGATCAGAGTTGCAATGGTTACGCCGAGAGGTGGAAATCGATGGGCGTGGTTTTGGGCGTAAGTAGCCATGAAGAGAGCAGGTAAGGTGGTGACGAGCAACAACTCGACAACCCGCAACTTCATTAGTGCCACATAGGCGCCTACATGGCTCATACCTTAATTCTAATCACCTATTTGTTACTTCTGGGGCTTGGCTATCGTTCCCAGCATCTGATCGATCGTCACCCGCGCTGCTTGGCGCGCGCTTTCAAGGTTGTGGATGTGATTCGCGACTATTGCGAATACATATTCCTTAGCCCCCACGCTGACAAAACCGGCCAGGCTGACCGTGGTGTTGATCCATCCCGTCTTGGCATGAACTAACCCAACCGCTTTGGGAGCATCATTTATAAATCGATTTTTCAGGGTTCCTGTTTCGCCAGCAATTGGAAGCCCTTCGAGAATCACCTCATATTTCGGGTTGGCACGGATCGCCAATAGCAAATCCGCAACCTGACGCACGGTTACCCGAGTTTGATGTGAGAGACCATTTCCATCATAAATGTGTAGCCCTTTAGGCGAGATTCCTAAATCGTTTAAGGTCTTCGCAAATGCCGCTTGCAACCCGATGGCGTCGGTGGCGAAACCCAATGTATGAGCTGCTAACCGACTCAGGCGATCGGCGAGCGCATTGTCACTATAAAGCAGTGTGAACTCGATGATTTTTGACAATGGAGGTGAATGAATTGAAGCAATCTCGCTGGTCGTAGCCGTACCGGGACTGGCCTTAACCGGATTTATTTCTAATCTACCGGAGAAGTAGTGTTGCAATGCTCGAATATCCAAAGAGTAAACGCTGCTGTACTCCAGAGTGATCCGCTTAAGAGATGGGTGCAACTCCAATAGCTTATTAATCAAAGTGGGTGAAAATGCCCGTTGATATTTATCTGCTTCAAAGAGGCTCGTAGTGATCCACGGATCCCCGCTTCCCAGCAAGACGAAGGTTGTCGGGTCAGCAGTCCCACTCAATGTGGTATGGAATACGAGATCAGGGCTAAGCGCATTAAGAACGGTCGTCATAGAAAAGAGTTTGAGCACCGAAGCCGGAGCTCTTCCGACATCTGGCGCAAGGGAGAAAATAGTTTGATCTGTCGTAGGATCGATGACAATGATCCCTGGGTTCGCCAGTGTCTGAGATGCCGCCAGCTTGACAAATTGCGTAGGGAGCGAGAGCGCCTCTGCCGGCGCACCCGTCATCAGTAGAAGTGTGGAAGCGAGAACCCACACGATCGCGGTTCCCCTCGTGCTTGGCATGGGGAGATTATGCCCCTGGTTGAGTGAAATTGATGGATTAAGGTTGTGCGATGGCTGCAGAAATTGGACCGGGTGAATTCTTCCCCGTTGTCGGTGTTGGACCTCACGATCAACCCTGGCCGCTAGGTGACGAGTTCGATCCGGAGCTGCTGGAAAATGGCGATCGCCGCAATGTCTTAGACCACTACAGGTATTGGAAAGTTGAAGCGATAGTTGCCGACTTAGATACCAAACGTCACCGCTTACAAATTGCAATCGAAAACTGGCAACACGATCTCAATATCGGTTCGGTCGTACGTACCGCCAACGCATTTAATGTCAGTTATGTTCACATCGTTGGTAAGCGAGATTGGAATCGCCGGGGGGCGATGGTTACCGACAAATATCTGCACGTGCTGCACCATCCAACGGTTGCAGAATTTGCGCTCTGGTGCCGCGAAAACCAGACGCCTATCATCGGCATCGATAATCTTCCCGTCTCTGTCCAGTTGGAAAACTACCCACTCCCCGAGAAGTGCGTCCTCTTCTTCGGACAAGAAGGCGCGGGTATGTCGGATGAGGCCGTGGAGAGCTGCGAGGTGGTACTAGCTATTCAACAATATGGATCTACACGCTCAATGAACGCCTCTGCGGCTGGTGCAATCGCCATGTATGCCTGGGCGATGCAACACCTTAATCCTCAGTTACCTCGGTAACTGAAGTCAGGCGACGCTCAATTTCATCGGCCTCATCGAGGCGCCCTAGCTCACGCAAACTGCGCGCAATATGGCGCTCAATTTCGACGATAAAGTCGAAATCTTTCCAGTCACTCTCTGTAGCAATTTCCAGTACGCGTTCGAGAGTATCGAGTCCATCTTGCTCTTCGCCGGTCAAGATCTGAGCCTTGCCAACTTCAAGCAAAGAATATGTTTCGCGGCGATGATCATGAGCCGTCACAAAAACATCGAGTGATTTTTGCGCGGCAATTAGTGCGTCTTCACCGAGACCAAGCTCAATGAGAGCATGGGCAATCTTCTGATCGCAGCGAGCTACATTTATAACTTCTTTCAAACTCTTAAACAACACCCGTGCTTCGCGGAATGCTTCTAGTGATTTTTCATGTTGTCCCAGTTCGCGATGGGCACACCCGATGAGGTGAAGATCGTTAGCCGCACCTGAATCGTTGCCATCTACCAAATGCTCTTGCACGCATTCGCGCATACAGGAGATGGTCTTTTCATAATCCTTTGCGCCAAAGCACCATTCCCCAAGCGTGCAGGCCAAATCAATAGCGAGAGGGGACTTGGATTCGCGCAATAAATCAACGGCCTTGCTCATCGCCGAAGCAGCTTCTGAGTTGCGCTTCAATTGATTGAGGTTGTACCCAATGGCGGAATAAGCCTGAGCCAA
>CAIPQX010000140.1 GCA_903867285.1 uncultured Actinomycetes bacterium
ATCGCCGTTTTTTTCTATAAAGGCGTAATCATGAAAGACCCGCAAGGCATCCTCATTCAGCAGACCGAAAATGTGCAGTCCGGTCGCCAGGTGAGATTTACGAGCTTGGAAGAGATCACAAAATCCAAGAAAGTCATCAAGGCCTACATGGCTGAAGCAATTGCTGTTGAGGAATCTGGAGCAGAAGTTCCTATGAAGAAGGCGGCGGAACTCGTAATCCCAGCAGATATCGCTGCTGCTATGAAAAAGATCCCTGGGCTCACAGTTGCTTTCAGAAAGCTAACTCCGGGACGGCAACGCGGATACGTATTGCATTTTGATGGTGCGAAGCAAGCAGCGACTCGGCAGTCACGAGTCGAAAAAGCGGCACCACACATCCTTAAGGGCAAAGGCCTCAACGAATAAGAATCGGTGAAACGCATGAAATCTCAACCGCACTTAGCTTCTGGGTGGAATACCTCGAAGATTCCAGATCAGACAGGTAAGAGATATCTGATCACTGGAGGCAACAGTGGGCTGGGTCTGGCAAGTGCTAAAGCTCTGGTTGCTAAAGGCGCTCATGTAACGATCACGACACGCAGTGAGATAAAGGGTGTCACAGCGATGCTGGACTCTGGTGCTCAAGAATTTCTGGAATTGGATTTGGCGGATCTAGCATCGGTCCGCAAGGCGGCAGCAACCATCACCCAGCCATTTAATGTGGTCTTTCTCAATGCGGGCTTAATGGTCCCGCCTTTTTCTAAGACGGTCGATGGATTTGAATCGCAGCTCGGCACCAATTACTTGGGTCACTTTGCCTTCGCGGGTTTAATCGAAAAATTTGTAACAGATCGCTGGGTTGTCACAACCAGTTTTGCGCACCGACTCGGCAACTTTGGAGACCAGACCAAGGCCACGATCAAGGAGCGCTGCTTTGGGGTGGGAAAGTACTCGCCCTGGGCTTCCTATGGAGACTCAAAGTTGGCAGATCTGATCTTCGTCAATGAACTCGAACGGCGCCGGGTGGCCCGCGGATTTGGAGCGATTCCTCTCGCTGCGCATCCGGGTTGGTCGCATACCAATCTCATTAAAGCGACGGCAGAAACCAGCCTGGTCTCGCGGCTGAGCGAGGCAATGTCTGCCAAGATCGCGCAAACCCCGGCAGAAGGAGCGCTTCCTTTGCTCTGCGCTGCCACTTTGCCTGGAATCACCCACACCGCGCTCTTGGGACCCGATAAATATTTCGAACTCAAGGGCAGCCCGAAATTTACCCATGGAAAAGCCCTCGCCTATGACCAAACCCTGGCGACCAACCTGTGGCAGGTGGCGGAAGAGTTGACTGGTGTGGCATGGGAGAATTCGCCTCATGCATGAGGCTTATGACGTCCAAGGAATACAAGAGAAGTGGTTGCCCGTTTGGGATCAGATAGAACCATTTAAATCTGGTCGCCCAGATGACCCACGTCCCAAGAAGTATGTCCTGGATATGTTCCCGTACCCATCGGGTGACCTGCACATGGGCCACGCTGAGGCTTACGCCTTAGGCGATGTCATTGCTCGATACTGGATTCAAAAGGGTTTCAACGTCATGCACCCGATTGGGTGGGACTCCTTCGGTCTGCCTGCCGAGAACGCTGCCATCAAACGCGGTACCGATCCACGAGCATGGACTTATGAAAATATTGATGTACAAAAATCCTCGATGCGTCGCTACGCCTGTTCATTCGACTGGGATCGCGTACTACATACCTCTGACCCCGAGTACTACAAGTGGAACCAATGGTTGTTCCTCGAGCTTTATAAGAAGGGTCTGGCTTATCGCAAAGACTCTGCAGTCAACTGGTGTCCAAGTTGTCAGACGGTTCTTGCTAACGAGCAGGTAGTCGCTGGTTTATGTGAACGCTGCGATACCCCAGTTACAAAGAAGAAACTCAATCAGTGGTACTTAAAGATTACTGACTACGCCGATCGTTTGCTCGATGACATGAAGGAACTCGAAGGTAAGTGGCCCGAGAAAGTTCTGCAGATGCAGCGCAATTGGATCGGTCGCTCGCAAGGCGCTGAAGTTACCTTTGCGATTGAAGGTCGTGTAGAGCCGATCACTGTCTATACAACCAGGCCTGACACTTTGTACGGTGCAACATTTATGGTTGTGGCTGTCGATAGCGCTCTCGCTGCAGAACTCGCAGCAGGCGGAACAGTAGAAGCGGCATTCAATACCTATCTCAATGAGACCAAGGCGGCGAGCGATATTGATCGTCTTGCAACCGATCGTCCGAAGAGTGGTGTCTTCCTAGAGCGTTATGCAATCAACCCGGTTAATGGCGAGAAGTTACCAATCTGGGCCTCTGACTATGTGTTAGCGGATTATGGAACCGGCGCAATCATGGCCGTTCCTGCGCACGATCAA
The DNA here is from genome assembly GCA_903867285.1 of uncultured Actinomycetes bacterium. Classification (GTDB taxonomy): domain Bacteria; phylum Actinomycetota; class Actinomycetes; order Nanopelagicales; family Nanopelagicaceae; genus PALSA-747. The sequence continues at coordinate 2,390 of CAIPQX010000140.1, forward strand.
CGTGACTTAGATTTTGCACGAGCCATGGGTCTAACCGTTCGCGTAGTAGTCGATACCGGGGATGAAGATCCTGCAGTGACGGGAATTGCTACCGCTGGCGATGGAGCGCTCGTCAACTCGGGCTCGCTCAATGGTTTACCCAAAGAAGAAGCGATCGCAAAGATCATCGCAGAGTTGGCTGCGAAGGACCTTGGTAAGTCTGCCAAGAACTATCGCTTACGCGACTGGTTGATCTCACGTCAACGCTTCTGGGGAACACCTATTCCGATTGTTCATTGCCCATCATGCGGCGAAGTAGCAGTTCCCGAGGAGCAACTCCCCGTGGCGCTTCCCGATGCCACCGGATTAGATCTCAAGCCAAAGGGCTCTTCTCCACTCGGCGCACTTGAGGATTGGGTCAACGTTCCATGTCCAAAGTGTGGCGGCGCCGCCAAACGCGATGCTGACACGATGGATACCTTCTTCGATTCCAGCTGGTACTTCTTGCGTTACACCAGCGTGCAATTTAACGATCGCGCCTTCGACAACGAAGAGGTCAAGAAGTGGTTGCCGGTCGATCAATATGTCGGTGGCGTTACCCATGCGATCTTGCACCTCTTGTACTCACGCTTCTTTACCAAGGTATTGCACGACCTGGGCCATCTCGATTTCGAGGAGCCATTTACCCGCCTGCTCAATCAAGGCATGGTGCAGATGGATGGATCGGCGATGTCCAAATCGCGCGGCAATTTGGTGCGCCTTTCCGATGAACTTGCGACACACGGAGTAGATGCGATCCGCCTCTCGCTGGTATTCGCGGGTCCTCCTGAAGATGACATCGACTGGGCTGACGTCTCCCCAAATGGTTCCTTCAAGTTCCTCAACCGCGCTTGGCGCATTTCTGGTGATGTAACCAGCAAGCCTGGCGTTGATTTCACCACGGGCGATCTTTCGTTGCGCAAAGTGACCGCGAAGAGTTTGTTTGATA
>CAIPQX010000141.1 GCA_903867285.1 uncultured Actinomycetes bacterium
ATCACGACATAAATGACTGCATTTAAAATTGCTCCGGTCCAGTCTGCCTGCCCTGTTACAACCTTTGTATATTGCGTAGCGCTTTCAAATTGCATGGGGGAGTCGCTCAGTCCATGTAGGAGAATTGGCACCCAAATGTTCCCGGTATAAAGCATCAGACCTACTGCCAGATAGCCAAAAGCACTCGCGCTCATGACCTGGGCCAAAGTGTAAGAGAGCGACTGCCCTCCCCAGATGACATTTCCAAGGTGCAATAGCCCAAAGTGAATAGACGAAATCACGGTGGCAACCAGAACCCCATATCCTTCCAAGCAGGCGTAGATAAAGCCGCGGCTGAAGAATTCTTCATCTATTCCAATGAATAGTGCGAATATCAATCCTTCAAGGATCTGCGAAGCGTGAAATGAAGTTACCGGAGAGTGCATGAGGCCGGGAAGGGTTAGGAACGTGACCACACCCAACCCGATAAGAAGCCGCTTTCGACAAGTCACACCCGTGACCCTTCGTAAGGTTTGCGGGTAGAGAACTTTCATACCAATCAATGCGAGCAGGGTGGTCAAACATCGGGCGATGACCACGCGCCAAAAGTTGGAGATGGGTAACTTATCGACAGGGATCCACGAGGTAACCCAATCACCAACGATTGTCGCCAACACGATTATTGCAAAAGTCTTTGCTATCGCGAGCCCCTTGAGGCGGTTGAATGGGATCAAAAGACGTACTTCTCTTTGATCGGAATAGTTCCATCAAAGAGCTCGGTAATGAATTGATCCCCACGACCTGATTCCGAGATTTCTCTCAGCGCATCAAGAAGTGGCACAGAGTCGGCAAAGCCGTACCGGGCTTTTATAGCCGAGAAATCATCCTTTGAAATAATGAGATCGGTTTCCATGTCTCGGCCTCCATCGCCATCACCGTAAACCTCCCAGTTGATATGCATGTCGCCCTGTTCATTGATATCGATAAAGCGTTGACGGCCACTTGCTCCGATGACCTCAATTGAATTAGTCATGGTAAGCCTCAATAAAATAAATGGCGCTCTTGAGCGGTATTAGAAGCTTGTCTGTTATCTTCCCAGCTTCTAGAACTACCAACATATCCCTGTAGTAGTTGGTGATTTCGTCTGGCCCGGCGTTAAACCGAGTCCAAACTTCGGACCCTATGGTCTGCAGATCAGTAACTATTGCGCGAGCGTTATGGAGTTTGTCCGCAGCTGTTACAAGCAGAATGTCTGTGTCTGCAACGCTTAGGTGTTCCAAGTGTGTGCGTTTTCGTATTTCGTAAGCGACTTTAGGAGCACCCACCGGAGCTATAGAGTCGCTACACCCTCGAACAATTGCTTCTACTCGGGGGCCAAAAATATCTTTAATTTCTTGCAACCGAGGCTCTCCACCGCAATCTTCTGCGACATCATGGAGCAGAGCGGCAATCGCTTGATCCTCGTCCCCACCGACTTCAAGTACGAGAGAGGCAACTCCCAGCGGGTGGCAGATGTACGGGTTGGTCGTGGACTTGCGAGATTGTTTACGGTGCATTGTGGTGGCATAAAGGACTGCGGTAACAAAGCGATCCGTCAGCGTGATGTGCGGGGGTAGTGGTTTACTCATATTTGCTCCTCTGTTTTCGGGTCAACTGGTGTTTG
>CAIPQX010000142.1 GCA_903867285.1 uncultured Actinomycetes bacterium
GGCGTTGAGGGCGGATATCGTATTCATCTTGCGGGCCAAGGTGAGGTTGGCCCGGGCGGTGGACCCGCTGGTGACTTATATGTTGAGATTGTTGAAAAATCTCACGAGTTCCTCATTCGCGACGGAAAAGACCTACACCTTTCGCTTTCTATTTCGATGGTTGCTGCTGCTCTGGGCACTGAAGTAAAGATCGGTTCCCTCGATGGCGAGCAACAAGTAGAGATCAAAGCCGGATGCCAATCTGGAGATGCCGTTACCTTGCGTGGTCTGGGAGTAACGAAGTTACGCGGTGGCGGTCGGGGCGATCTCATCGTTCATGTAGAAGTAGTTACGCCGCAGAAACTCAATAAAGAGGAGCAAGAACTCTTGAAGAAGTTTGCAGAATCTCGCGGAGAAAAGGTAGGAAGTTTCCTGCTGCACGATCGCACCAAGGATCACCAAGAGCAGAGTCTCTTTGGGCGCATGCGCGACGCATTTAATCGATAAGCGATGTTGACACTTTTCTTCGTACCAGATTTAGGCAGCGGGGAGAACGCCGTTGTTGTTGGGGATGAAGCGCACCATGCGATCAAAGTGCTCCGGATCGAAGTGGGCGAAGAGATTATGCTCGCCGATGGCAGCGGGGCTTGGGCGCGCGGTAGCGTTGCGGCAATCGATAAGAAGAGCTTCGTAGTCACCATCGCCGAACGCGGTATTGCAGATGAGGTACTCCCTGAGCTAATAGTGATTCAGGCGCTGATGAAATCTGATCGCGCTAAAGAGGCGATCGAACTCCTTACGGTGGCTGGTGCCACGACCATCATCCCGTGGCAATCGCAGCGATCCATTGCTAAATGGCAGGACGATTTCGGCGATAAGTGGGTAAAGACAGCAGTAACAGCGGCGAAGCAATCTCGCCGCTTGATCCTTCCAAAAATTGAAGGCCCGATCTCGACGGCACAGATTGTGAAGCGTTTTGGCAGTGATGTAAATTTATTTGTCCTCCACGAGAGCGCAACGATAAAGATTTCTGATGCAGCAAAGAGTATTTCTGGTGGTCCTATTGTTTTGGTAATCGGCCCTGAGGGCGGATTAACCGGGGAAGAATTGGGCCTCTTGGGTGCCGCAGGCGGAACTGTCGTCGTTCTCGGTCGCGAGGTATTTCGCGCTTCACATGCAGGTTTCGCCACCCTTTCTGCAATTTCAGCCCTCATCGGGCGCTGGTAGGAATAGGCTTTTCTTATGTGCATCTTCTGCAAGATTGCCGCTGGTGAAATCCCGACCAACTTTTTATACGAGAGCGCTCGAGTCGTTGCTTTTAAGGATTTAGATCCACAAGCTCCCGCCCATATCTTGATCATTCCTCGTCAGCATTTTGAGAACGCCGCGGAGTTGGCGGCCGCTGATTCGGCGACCTTGTCGGAGCTCTTTGGCGCTGCTCGAGAATTGGCCGCAACCCTGGGGCTAGATGGATACCGGATCACATTTAACACGGGAGCAAGCGCCGGTCAGAGCGTTTTCCACGCACATCTCCACTTATTAGGCGGGCGTCCATTCGCCTGGCCACCCGGTTAACCGTAAGATTTGTAAGTAATGGACCAACCTTTGATTACCGTCCCCGCCGCCATTCCCATGGTCGCGCTCACTGGACCACAGGATTCTTACCTGCGCATATTTGAAGCC
>CAIPQX010000143.1 GCA_903867285.1 uncultured Actinomycetes bacterium
CCAGCAAGACGAGCCAGGCAAAGCGCAGCCAGAGCGCGCCGCTGTGCGGAAGATGGAGGTGGAAGAAGAGCGCTCCAAATACCAAAAGCATTATTACTTGAATGATCATCGACAGAAAGACCAGGATGGCCTTTCCTATGAAGAACGAGATGGGCGACATGGGAGTTCCGCGTAAACGCTTGAGAGCACCGTTGTCTCGTTCAATAGGAATATTGATCGCGAGTTGTTGAAATCCGCTATTGACCAATCCGGAGGCGATCATTCCAGCAACGAAATATTGACTGAAGGTGACGCCAGGGGCGATGGTGTCTTTAAAGACACTACCAAAGATAAAGAGGAGGAGAACTGGGAAGAAGAGAGTGAATATTACGGATTCGCGCTGGCGCATGAACTGTTTGATTTCAATGTTGCCACGAAGTAGGCCGAGTCTGAAGGTCATCATTCTTTGCCCCCGATCATCGTCAGATAAATATCTTCCAGCGATGGACGGGTAACGCTTAGTTCTGGAATGTCACCCTTAAAGCGAGCCGCGATTTCAATGACATCCTGCGTCGGATTCTCCGAAATCTTCTTCTGCGTTGCGCCATTTTCACTCCAGCTAATAGTCGCCTTCGCGAGATGACGTCCGCCCAGAGTTTCCGGAGTCGCAATTTCCACAATCTTTCCCGCGTTAATAACGGCAACTCGATCGGCTAGCGCTTCTGCCTCATCAAGGTAATGCGTGGTCAAAAGAATTGTTGTGCCTTCAGCTTTGAGGGCAAGGATCAATTCCCAGAATGCGCGGCGCGCTTCTGGATCAAAGCCGGTCGTTGGTTCATCGAGGAAGAGAATTTCCGGTGATCCAATGATGCCAAGAGCCACATCAAGGCGGCGACGCTGCCCACCCGAAAGAGTGCGGATTTTTGCATCTCTCTTATCGGTTAATCCAACGAGTTCGATGACGGAATCTGGATCCTTGGGATTGGAGTAATAATGCGAGAAGTGGTGGGCAGTTTCAGCCACGGTGAGTTCAGCAGCGTCGCTGGTAGATTGCAGAACAATTCCAATGCGGTTGCGCCAGGCAGAGCCGTGAATGCCGAGAGAGCCCGGATCAGCTCCCAGCACTGAGACGCTTCCGCTATCTCGGGTGCGAAAACCCTCCAAGATTTCGACGGTCGTGGTCTTGCCGGCGCCATTGGGGCCGAGGATGGCATAGATCTCGCCACGCTCAATAGTGAGGGAGATTCCTGCTACCGCCTCTAGGCCGCCGTAACTCTTACGTAAATCGAGTACTTCAATAGCGGCGCTCATGGTTTTATCTTGCCGTATTTGCATACCTAGGCGCTAATTTCGATGGCGAAGTTTTGCTGGGAATACGAAAGAATACGGTCATGAGCCCGCGCCGAAACCACCCCAAGGGAAAACGCGGTGCTGGGCCAAAACCCGAAGATCGAGACATTACAGCCTCATTTCACACCGTTGAAGAGCACCTTGAGGGCATCTACACGGTCCGAAAGATCACAGGATCGAGCTCTTCGAAACCATATCGCTGTCCCGGATGTGACCAGTTAATCCCTACGGCAACCCCACATATCGTTGCTTGGATTGATGATGATCTCGAAAGCAGGCGCCATTGGCACACCGCATGTTGGACCAAGAAGGATCAACGCAAGCCTCGCACTGAGCGCTCGCGTAACGCCCCTCGCTTCTAGCGGTTGAGTAGGCGGACGAGGCGCTTAATAAATGCGTCGACAGCCGCGGTGCGTTTAAAGGTAGCGAAGTTGAGCGGGATTCTAAATCGTGTCGCCACAACTGCGCGCGTGTAAATAAATTCTCGCAAGCCCTCTGGCCCATGAACACGACCCGAACCACTCTGTTTTACGCCACCGAATGGCATTGATGGTGTTGCGGTAAATGCAATAACCGAATTGACCGAGACCATTCCGCAGTGCAGTTGGCTGGCGATCGCTTTGCCTTGCTTCTTCGACCAGACCGATGCAGCCAATCCATATTGTGATGCATTAGATAGGGCAATTGCTTCACCCATTGATGTGACGCTGCGAATCGTGAGCGTAGGTCCAAAAGTTTCTTCAGCGACCGCGAGGCTATCTTCGGGAACATTTGTCATAATGGTGGGCAGAACAAATGGTGGTTGGACCGAGTCGATGCTTCCAACTAGGAATTCTGCACCGCGGTTAGCGGCATCCTTAATGTGTGAGTCGATGATGGCAAGTTGTTTTGGCATGGTGGCAGCACCGTAGTCGCGCCCCGCCACGAGCTCAGATGCCAGCGCAGATATCTTTTCACTGAAAGCTTGCGCAATCTCATGATGCACATAGACTCGTTCGATTCCAACGCAGGTCTGTCCCGCATTTCCCATGGCAGCCCAGAGCACCGCACTGGCCACTCGATCAATGTCGACATCGCGATCGATAATTGCGGGATCTGTTCCGCCACATTCCATCAAGACAGGAGTCAAGGTTTCGGCGCAAATGGCCGCGATCTTCTTTCCGGTAGAGCTAGATCCTGTGAAAGCAATTTTGTTGACCGCACTCTTAGTAAGCGCTGCACCCGTTTCGGGTCCTCCAGTAGCGACGAAGAAAATATTCGCCTCCGGTGCAATCGCGTTAAATGATTCACCTAACCAGTGCCCGACGCCAGGGGTGTATTCGCTCGGCTTGAAGATGACGGCGTTACCCGCGGCGAGCGCGTAAGCGATCGAACCCATCGGGGTAAAGACTGGATAGTTCCAAGGGCCGATGATTCCGATTACTCCCTGTGGTTGATATTCGACATGAGCAGACATATTTGCCATCAACAATCCCGGTGCGCGGTGCGAGTTACGTAGATATCGCCCTGCTTTGCGCGCCGCCCAAGAAACGTGCTCGATCGCGATGGATATTTCCAGAGCGGCATCGCTAAGTGGTTTGCCGGTCTCTTGGGAAACTATCGATGCGAGTTCATTGATGTGAAGCGATAAGTAATGCGCCCATGATCGGAGAATCGCTTTGCGCCCTTTGAATCCCAGAGCGCGCCAATGCGCTGAAGCGGCGTTGGCGCGGACCACGAGTTCATCGATCGTTGCGGCCGAGGTATTGGGATATCGCCCGACCTCTGCCCCGGTAGCAGGGGAGTAGCTGATGACTTCGGTCAGTTGGCTCATGGGCTAAGAGTAAACTTCTTTTGTGAGCGAGTTGATTAGGCCAAGCACAGTTCTGCCGGCAAAGCGCCACCCATTCACTTTTATGACCTCAGATGAACTCACGCTCGTCGGTGAGGTAGCAACACCACTCGGTGAGATAACAGCCTCTC
>CAIPQX010000144.1 GCA_903867285.1 uncultured Actinomycetes bacterium
AATAACTTTCTCACTCGCCACCGAATTATCTTTTTCGAGGGCTCGGAAAGAGAGCTTGATTCGCCCCGTTCCATCGTGGTCGGGGAGTGATGAGTTATCTAAATCGCGCTTGCTGATCTTAAGCCTCCGTTATTGCCGCCGCTTTGGCTGCTTCCACTGCGCGGTATCTTGAAATCCAATTGCCGCCCCAAGGGTCCAATCCTAGAAGAAGATCAGAGGCGCGCACCGCATCGACGATTTGCAGGGTTCGCCCATCCATAACAGCCGATGTTAAGCCAGCGCTCATAGCTGCCGGCAGAAAAGCGGCATTGAGTGCATGACGGTGCGGAAGACCGAAGGAGATATTCGAAGCTCCGAGAGTCATATTAAGACCCCAGCGTTGGCGAATCTGGTAGATGGTCTCCAGAGTTATCTTTACCGCCTCGGGGTCGGCTCCTACTGTCATCGCTAGCGGATCAATTACCAAATCTTCCAGCGGAATCCCATACTTCTCCATATTACGCATGATCTTTTCAGTGAGAACTAGGCGCTCTTCTACTGTCGCAGGAATTCCGGTTTCGTCATTCGGGAGGGCGATGATGGCAGCCCCATGCTTCTTGATGAGTGGAAGCACAATCTCCATGCGCTCATCTTCGGCAGTAACACTATTTACAAGAGCCTTGCCCTCGTATGCTTCTAGGCCAGCCTGCAGCGCCTCAATAATGGAGGAGTCAATGCAGATTGGCAGATCCGTGAGCGTCTGAATGAGTTTGATCGCCTTGCTCAATAAGACGGGTTCATCGGTGAGGGGCACTCCCATATTCACATCGAGCATGTCGCACCCGCCCGCAACCTGATCGGCTACATCTTTGTTGATGGCAGAGAGATCGCCGGCGCGCAGCTGCTCTTGAAACTTCTTTCGCCCAGTGGGGTTAATGCGTTCCCCGATAATGCAGAACGGCTGATCATGGCCGATGGTGAGGGTCTTAGTGGCCGATTTTACGATGGTATGCATTATTTTCTCCGATTGTATGTAGCGGTTTTAAGCTTTTGGTTTTCTGCCAAGTTCGCCCATCAGGCGATCCAGGGAATTATCTCGTCGAAAATCAATAATGTGGAGTCCGCGAACCCCAGGAAGTGAAAGAGCATATTTGGATTGCTCTAGAACCAATTGGTAGGCCGCTTCTCCTGGGTCAGAGTTATCTGCGACCTGGTTGATTGTCTCTTGCGGGATATCAATGCCAGGGACCTTATTATTCATAAAATTGAGGGCTTTCTCATTCTTTACCAGAACAATGCTAGGGATCAGGTGAAGACCGGGAGCTGCTGCTGCGACCCCAGCACAAAAACTAGCTAAACGATCAGGGTGGTAGCAAATCTGCAGCTGTAGATATCGCGCGCCTGCCCTCTGCTTCTTTACCGCCCGCTCAATTCGATATTCAAAGGGAGGAGCTGCGGGATTTTCTACAGCGCTGATGTAGAAGCTTGGCGCTGGATTAATCTTGCGGCCCGATAGATATTGACCGGAGCTGAGCACTTTAGCTACCGCAATCGCCTGGGGACCATCTATATCAAATACTTTGCGCGCTTCTGGTTCATCTCCGGCACTCACATCATCGCCCGTCAGCATCGCTACGTTTTCAATACCGTGAAGGGCGGCTCCCATCAAATCTGCTTCTATCGCCAACCTATTCTTATCCCGGCACGCGATCTGCATGATTGGTTCAATTCCATGCATCTGCATGGCGATAGCAACCGCCATATTTGAGGCATGAGCATGCGCCGCCGTGTTATCTGTCGCATTTGCAGCGTCAAACCAGGGGGCAATTCGCGCAGCATGTCGCGCAATGCTCTCCATGCCACCATTGTCTATCTCGGGAAATTCTGCAGTAAATAGCAGGCTCTTTGAATTTTCTAGGATGTCACTAACAATAGACATTATTTGTCACCGTCTTCAATGACGGATTGCCAACCCTTGGATCGCTTCCGATCTCGCTTCGTCAAGAGATTGACCCAGGAAGAAGTGCCCTTTAATTGCATATCAACAGGAGGTCGCAATTCGTTGTAATGATCGCGCCAGGATTGCGGCAGGTGCAACTTCTCTTTCCGTTCGTAGGCTTTAACCCAAATACATTGCATCTCAGGCTTTACTTCGCAGCCGCCATTTTCGCGTACCCCGCCGCATGGACCATTTCGCAAGGTCTTGGGACATGTCATCGGGCAGACCATCCCCGTGGAATGCAAAACACACTGTCCGCACATCTGGCAACCCCAGATCGGCTTCTTTATTGCATCCTCAAGGAGAGGTAATAGCTTGGGCATGAGAACTTTAGGCGTTTGCGCTCGCGCGGCGTTTTTGCATTAAATCTTTTGCAATTCTCACCGCAGTTGAAGCATCAGAGGCAAATCCATCGGCTCCTACGACGTCGGCATATTCTTGGGTAACTGGCGCTCCACCGACCATGATCATGACCTGATCACGCAAGCCCGCCTTGGTAATTTCATGGATATTGACCTTGAACATCGGCATTGTTGTCGTAAGGAAGGCGGACATCCCTACGATATCTGGCTTGTGCTCATTGATCGCTGCGATGAATTTCTCGGGGCCTGCTTGAACGCCGATATCGATGACGTTAAATCCGGCACCCTCCAACATAATATTTACCAAGTTCTTGCCGATGTCATGTACATCGCCCTTAACGGTTCCCATCAGGAAAGTTCCGACGGTTTCAGCACCGGTGAGAGCAAGCAGGGGGCGAAGGACATTGAGAGCACCGGACATGGCTTTTCCCGAAATCAGCATCTCGGGAACGAAGAAATCACCACGTTCAAAGCGTGCGCCGACTTCTTCAAGCGAAGGAATCAAGGCGTCGAAGAGAATCGAGCTAGGTGTCATGCCATCAGCGATTCCCAACTCCGTTAACCGAAGTACTTCTGGAGCGTTACCAACGAGGGTCTCGTCAAATAGTGCCTTTAGGATCTCATCGTGCGTCATGCTGCACCTGCCTTCCCGTGCTTTATTTGGTTATGGGGTGGAATTGTTGCTTCGTTTATCTTCTCTACAATTAATAAACCGATGCGATTTAGATCTTTAAGCGCGAGTCGAGTGGTGGGACCCGAAATTGATATGGAGGCGATGACTCGACCGTCGTTTTCTCGAACGGGAGCAGCAACCGCAACGAGTCCATCTTCGAGCTCACCATCGATGATTGCATACCCGGTCTTACGCACCGCTTCTAGTTCAGTAAGTAATTTGGCGCGATTTGTAATCGATTTAGAGGTGAGTTTCGGTAGGGGTCCAGACTGGATTGCAATTGCTCCATATGCCAGCAAAACTTTACCGAGAGCTGAGCAATGATATGGAACTTCTCTCTCAATCCAATTTGTTACACCCAACATAAAGTTGCTGTCTACTTGATCAATTATTTTGAGAGATCCATTACCTGCGATCGCTAAATTCGCGGTCTCGCCTGTCTGAGTTGCCAATGATTCCAGAAGGGGACGCATTCTTGCGACGAGCACTGAATCTTGATTCTGTTCGCGGGCAAAACGAGTTAAAACATCTCCCGGCAGAAATGCACCGTTGCGATCTCGTTTTACAAATCCTTGGCGCTCAAGCGCACTGATCAATCTGGAGGTGGTGCTCTTTGGAATATCGAATTCTCGTGCGAGCACTCCCAATTGAGGTGGTGTGCTTGCAGTAATAATGTGGGTTAAGAGCGCGGTGGCACGGTCAACGGCACGAGTGCCTGAAACCGTTGCCTGACCCATGCGATCTTCCATCCCATTAGTGTTCCACAATATGGAACGATTGTTCCATAAACCAGCGTATTCTCTTCGGTGTTCACAAGCAATACCTTGGATCGACAAGATATTTAGAAGTTAATATCGGCTCACACTGAGTGAATTTTTCTGGGTCCCAAAAGGGGGAAGCAAGCGTGTTTCAGAACAAGATGCCGCGTTACGAAATTTTAAGTGAAGAGTCGATGGCCACCCTCACCCTGGGTTGGCGTCGGATTGTTTCAGAGATCGGCATCGAATTTGCCAGCCCTTGGGCCGTGGATATGTTGCGCGAAGCCGGGCAGACCGTCGAGGGAGAGAACGTTAAGTTTGATCCCGATTGGATTTTGAAGCAGGTCGCAAAGGCTCCGAAGGATTTCAATCTGCGCGCTCGCAATCCCAAGAATAATGTTCATATCGGTGGAGATTCAATGGTCTTCGGCGGCGTTTACGGACCTCCCTTTGTTCTTGAAGGAACCACACGTCGCGACGCGACCTTCAATGATTATGAGAACTTTTGTAAATTAGCCCAGAGCTTCGATGCTATAGACAGCGTTGGTGGTGTCGTCTGCGAGCCCAATGATTTGTCACTCGATAGCCGCCATTTAGATATGGCATATGCCGCAGCGACTTTGACCGATAAATTCTTTATGGGAAATGTCGTCACGGCGGAAAATGCACGCGATGTGATTGCAATGGCCGAGATAATTCACGGCGGCAGAAAAGCTATTGAAGATACTCCTGCGCTTATCTCACTTGTGAATTGCAATTCACCACTTCGCTGGGATGATCGCATGTTGGATTCGATGCGCGAATATGTCCTTGCAGGTCAACCCGTAGTTACAACCCCATTCTTGCTCATGGGCGCTATGAGTCCAGTGACCATTCCAGCGACTCTCGCTCAGCAAATTGCAGAGGCTCTCTCTGCTATCGCCTTGGCTCAGTTGATTCGTCCGGGATGTCCAATCGTCTTTGGTTCTTTCTTATCCAATATTGATATGCAATCTGGCTCACCACAATTTGGTACCCCAGAGTCCGGGATCGGGCTACTTTGCACAGGTCAAATTGCACGAAGCTTCAATCTTCCCTTCCGCGGCGGTGGAGGTTTGAACTCATCACAATCGGTTGATGCGCAATCCGCTTACCAAACAATGATGACCATGATGCCCACATTCCTCTCTGGGACTAACTGGGTAATGCACACTGCCGGTTGGCTAGAGGGTGGACTCGTCTCCTCTTACGATAAATTTGTCGTCGATGTAGAAATCTTGCAGAGCCTCATCGCAGAGTTCACACCGCTGGAATTTAACGAATCTTCGCTCGCCTTCGATGCTCATCTAGAGGTCGGCCACGGCGGTCACTTCTTAGGTGCGGCACATACGATGGAGCGATTCCGTGACTGCTTCTACCGCCCATTCTTAACAAATAGCGATAATTACGAGCGCTGGACTCGCTTAGGCGCGAAAGACACTCGGATGCGCGCGGAGGAGATCTGGAAGAAGAAACTAGCGGATTATCAATTGCCAGAAATTGATCCATCCGTTCTCACCGGATTGCAAGACTTTGTCGCCAAACGCAAGAGTGAGCTTGATTAAGGGTTAGCCTTAACAATGACTGATTCCATCTACATAGGCGGGGAGTGGCGCCCCGCGACTGATGGATCTAC
>CAIPQX010000145.1 GCA_903867285.1 uncultured Actinomycetes bacterium
CTTTTCCTCTTAAGGAAGCAACCGCCCAGCGGTCGCCGCTAATTACAGTTTGAACGATTAACTTTTCGATTTAGAAGGAGCAAAACCATGCCAGTCCCAAAGCGAAAGATGTCGCGCTCGCGCACTCGCTCACGTCGTAGCGCCTGGAAGACAACTCCTGCCGCAACAGCACTCTGCGGTCAATGCCAACAGCCAAAATTGCAACACACAGCATGCCCAACTTGCGGTACTTATAACCGCCGTCAGGTTATCGAGGTCTGATCTGTCCGCTGGCCTCACCGAAAGCCTCGGCATTTCGGTTTCAGCAGACTTGCTTGAACTTGCATTAACTCACCGCTCATTCGCTTATGAATCGGGCGGTATTCCCACCAATGAACGTTTGGAATTCTTGGGGGATAGCGTCCTGGGTTTAATAATTACTCAAGAGCTGTATCGAAAATTTCCCGATCTCGACGAGAGTCGCTTATCTCCCTTGCGCTCTGGCGTCGTAAATACCAAAGCCCTAGCGGTAATAGCCCGCGAACTTTCACTAGGTACCTTTGTTCGAATCGGAAGAGGCGAAGAGAGCTCTGGCGGACGCGATAAGAATTCGATCCTCGCCGATTCTCTCGAAGCGCTGGTTGGCGCAATCTATTTAGAGCACGGCTTAATTGTTGCGACCCAGAAAGTATTGGAATGGTTTAGCCCTCTTATCGAATCCGCCAATGCGCAAGGCGCTGGCATCGACGCAAAGACCGCCCTGCAAGAACTCGCTGCCGCACGTGGCCTGAGCGTTCCCGAATATGAAATCGCAGAGTTTGGTCCAGACCACGACAAAAGTTTTACCGCGGTAGTTCTCCTTTCTCAAGAACGGTTCGCAGCCGGCAGCGGCAAGAGCAAGCGCGAGGCAGAGCAGGTTGCTGCAAAGCTAGCGCTCGAAGTTTTAAATGCCCGAACTTCCTGAAGTAGAAACTGTTCGCCGCGGACTGGCGCGTTGGTCTCTCAACTCCACAATTAACGCAGTGCAGGTGCTTCACCATCGTGCGACAAACCCTCGCAGCATTGCGCCATTAGAAGTCGTCGCTGGCGCATCCATCGTGGAGATATCTCGCCGTGGAAAGTTTCTCTGGTTTGATCTTGATCGACCATTTGCCCTGGTCGCACATCTGGGAATGAGTGGGCAATTTCGCATTCAACCCGCTGGTGCTCCCGACGAGAAACACTTGCGGGTTCGACTGCTCCTCGATGATCATCAGGAGCTGCGTTTTATTGATCAAAGAACTTTTGGCTGGCTGGCCGTAAGTGGCAACGAAGGAAGCGTGCCCGAACTGGTTTCAGCGATCGCGCCTGACATATTCGATCCGCTCTTTGATCGATCTGCAGTTATTAATAAATTCCGAAAGAAGCAGACCGAGATTAAGAGCGCGCTGCTTGATCAAAATTTGATGAGCGGAGTCGGAAATATTTACGCCGATGAATCTCTCTGGCACGCAAGAATTCATCCGCAATCGCGCTGCGCCGAGCTTTCTCCGCGCAAGATGGAGAACCTCCTCACCGCGGCCGAGACGGTAATGTCTAAAGCATTGGTTGAGGGTGGTACCTCCTTCGACTCGCTCTACATCAACGTCAATGGCGAGAGCGGCTACTTTGCGCACTCGTTAGAGGCGTATGGACGGGAGAACGAGCCTTGTTCACGATGTGCCACCCAAATTCGCCGGATTGTCATCGGTGGCCGCTCTTCGCACTTCTGCCCGAAGTGTCAGAGGCTCTAGCTCTCTGAAATGGGCTCTTGGCCTAAATCACCCTCAGATAGAGATAGGTTTTCCCCGTGTATTTGAAGAGCGTGAACCTCAAGGGATTTAAGTCCTTTGCGTCGTCGACCACCCTGCTCTTTGAGCGTGGAATTACCTGCGTAGTCGGCCCAAATGGCTCTGGAAAGTCCAATGTGGTCGATGCCCTCTCCTGGGTAATGGGTGAGCAGGGCGCCAAATCTCTCCGTGGCGGAAAGATGGAAGATGTCATCTTTGCTGGCACCAGCGGACGTGCTCCACTTGGCCGAGCCGAAGTATCAGTCACGATCGACAACTCTGACAATGTGCTTCCTATCGACTTTGCCGAAGTAACAATCTCTCGCATTCTCTTTCGTAATGGAACCAGCGAATATCAACTCAATGGCGAAACCACCAGGTTGCTCGATATCCAAGAACTTCTCAGCGATAGCGGTATCGGTCGCGAAATGCATGTCATCGTTGGTCAGGGCCAATTAGATGCCATCTTGCTCGCCAATCCCGAAGAGCGCCGAGCATTTATTGAAGAAGCCGCTGGAGTATTGAAGCATCGCAAGCGCAAAGAGAAGGCGCTTCGGAAACTTGATTCGATGCAGGCCAATCTTGCTCGTATTCAGGATCTCACCGTAGAACTTCGTCGCCAACTTAAACCGCTGGGCAAGCAGGCTGAAGTTGCGCGCCGCGCCTCAACAATTCAATCCGATGTACGCGACGCAAAGTTGCGCCTCTTAGCTGATGACTTGATCTCGCTCAAGCAGAGCTTTGATGCCGAAATCGCAGATGAAACTTCACTGCGCGCCCGTCGCGATCAGGTGGAAGCAGCCCTTGCAGATTCACGCGCTCGTGAAGAACAACTGGACGCCACTGCGCTCATAGAAAACCCACTGTTAGTCCAGGCCCAGGAAAATTTCTATCGCCTCACGGCGCAGCGCGAAAAGTTCCGAGGCATTCAATCGCTCTCTGCCGAGCGCGCCCGCTTCCTTTCAGAAGAACGCGATGAGGCCCGTGCCAATGGTCGCGATCCCGAGAGTATGGATTCCGAAGCGGCAATCTTGCGCCAAGAAGAGATCGCGCTTGGACAACAAGGTGCATCTGCTCGCGCCTCACTCAATGAAATTACCGAAGCGCTCCGGGCTACAGAGGCGCAACTCGCTCTCGAAGAGAATCAAGTTTCAGCGGCTCTGCGTGCAATTGCAGATGCGCGCGAGGGAACAGCGCGCCAAGAGGGCCATATCAATGGTTTGCGGGCCCGTATCGATGCGACCAATGCCGAAATTACTCGCCTTACAGCTGCCCGCCTCGATGCAGAGACAAGGTTGCGCGGATTTCGAACCGATTTTGCAACTCTAGAAGCAGAGATTGCCGGAGTAGACCGTTTCGAACCCGAACTTGATGCTGATTATGAAAAAGCGCTAGCAAATCTCACCACGGCGAATGCTGCTCATGCAACGCTCTTGGAGAGCGAGCAGAGCGCGAGTCGCGATCGCGCTGGTCTCACAGCGCGGCTTGCCGCGTTAGAAGAATCTCTTCTGCACCGCGATGGTGGCGAAGCAATTCTCACCGGTCGTGGGGGCGCGAAATCGCGCGGACGTTTATCTACTCTGATCTCTGTTTCTTCTGGCTGGGAGGCGGCGGTAGCTGCAGCCCTTGGCCCACTAGCAGAATCGATCGTCGTATCTGATTTGGCGGATGCGGTCCATGCGCTTTCGATGCTCAAATCCGAAGCCGCTGGTCAATCCGAACTTTTGGTAGTTGATGGCGAATTCTCCTCACGCAATTCGATCCCATCTGGATTTGCTTCACTCGCCTCACTTATAAAGTCCGACGGACTCGAAGAGATGATTGAAGCGTTGCTCGGGGGAGTCGTTGCAGTTGACGACATTCAGTCAGCCGAACGATTGATCGCACAAAACCCAAGTCTTATTGCGGTAACTCGCGAGGGTGACCTGATAAGTCGCAACCGAGTTCGTGGTGGATCTGCTGGAACCAATAGCGCCATCGAAATTTCAGCGCTCATTGAGAAGACTCGTAGCGCTCTCAGCGAAATCATTACTCGTTGCGATGGGCTGAAATTTGAATTAGCGAAGGCACTGACCGCAGTAGAGGCAGCACAGAAGGTTCACGACCACGCCCTAACCGGCTTGAACGAATCCGATGCAAAGATGTCTGGCCTAGCGGAGCAGATGGCGGTTGCGGGTCAAAATGTGAAGAGCGCGCAAGCTGAGGTAGAGCGCTTTAATTCTTCGCTAGCGGCAGCGAGTGATCAACGCGCTGCCGACGAACGCGATCTCGAAGTCGGGATTGCCCAATTTGATTCACACCAGACCCCTGCAGAGCCTGATCTCAAGACTTTGGAAGAGATTCGCGCTCGAGTTACTGCAGCGCGTGCCGTGGAAGTGGAAGCTCGGCTTGAGCTTCGAACTATGGAAGAGCGCATTACGGCTGTTTCCGATCGAGCCCGAACTCTTGAGCAGAGCGCACAATCCGAACGCGACAACGCCGTTAAGGCGATTGCCCGGATGGCAGAGCGTTCTGTGGCTGCTACCAAGGCGCGCGAGATTGCCGACTTGGCTTACGAAGCTCTCATTCAGATTGAAGTAACCCTGGCAAAAGCCCTGACAGAGCGCGAACGTTTAGAAGCTTCCCGCACCGATCGCGAGGGCGAAACCCTCAATGTGCGGAGCAAGATTCGTGAACTCACCGCCGAACTGGACCACCTCACGTCGAGCGTTCACCGTGATGAAATCGTCCGAGCTGAGCAGCGTTTGCGTATTGAGCAACTGGAAAATCGCGCCGTCGAAGAGCTAGGCATAGATGTAGAAACTTTGACCGCTGAATATGGCCCGGATAAAGATGTCCCGACCGTAGTTGAAGATGATGAAGGAAATTTCGTACCTGGAGATTTAATTCCATACCGTCGCGATCAGCAAGAGAAGCGTTTGGCGCAAGCGGAACGTGGACTGGCTATGCTCGGAAAGATTAACCCGCTCGCCCTCGAGGAGTACACCTCTCATGAAGAGCGCTTGAAGTACCTAGCAGAGCAGTTAGAAGATTTGAAGAAGACCAAGCGCGATCTACTTGAGATCATCAAAGAAGTTGATGAGAAGGTCGTTCAGATTTTCAGCGAGGCGTATCACGACACCGCTCGCGAATTTGAAAAGATCTTTGCCCGTCTATTCCCAGGCGGAGAAGGAAAGTTGATTCTGACAGATCCAGAGAACATGATGTTGACTGGTGTCGATGTTGAGGCTCGTCCTCCGGGAAAGCGCATCAAGCGTCTATCGCTGCTCTCCGGCGGAGAGCGATCACTCGTTGCCGTTGCAATGCTCGTTGCTATCTTTAAGGCACGTCCAAGCCCTTTCTATGTAATGGATGAAGTTGAAGCGGCTCTGGATGACACCAACTTGAGTCGCCTCCTTGGTGTATTCGAAGAGCTTCGCGAAAAATCTCAACTTATCATCATTACCCACCAGAAACGCACGATGGAAATCGCCGATGCTCTCTACGGTGTGACGATGCGTGGTGATGGCGTCTCGGAAGTTATTTCACAGCGCCTGCGCGAATCAGAATCCGTTTAACTTAAAGGTCTGTTGCCATGGCGCTCTTTAGCAAGATAATTGCCAAACTTCGTGGTGGCTCAGTTACTGCATCCGATTGGGATGATCTCCGCATTTCTCTTATAGAAGCCGACCTCGGCGCTACGCTCAGCGATGAGTTGATTGCGATTGCGAAGAATAATAAATCTGAGAGTGTCGAAATGGCTATGAGAGGTGCGCTTGTTGGGGCTTTAACTAAGAGCTCTCGGGAAATAGCGCAGGCAACCTCCCGGCCGACTACGATTTTGGTCGTCGGCGTAAATGGAACGGGCAAGACGACATCTGTAGCCAAATTGATGAGCGCGCTAACGATGAGGGGAAGCTCTGTAGTAGTCGCGGCTGCTGATACTTTTCGAGCCGCCGCCATCGAACAGTTGCAGACTTGGGGTGAACGAATTGGCGTGCCGGTCGTCGCCGGGAAGTTTCAAGGGGATCCGGCATCAGTGGTATTTGATGCCGCAAAGCGCGCCTCTGATGATGGGGTCGATTATTTGATCGTCGACACCGCAGGCCGGCTCCACACGAAATCCAATTTGATGGATGAACTCTCCAAAATTCGCCGAGTTCTGGAGAAGGCGGGGGGAGTCGACGAGGTGCTACTCGTAGTCGATGCCACAACCGGTCAAAATGGGATTATTCAGGCGCGCCACTTCACTGAGAGCGTTGGGGTCACGGGACTAATTCTGACCAAGATGGATGGCTCGGCCAAGGGTGGGATCGCCCTCGCCATCGAACGCGAGAGTGGATTACCCATCAAATTTATTGGGACGGGCGAAGGCGCCGACGACTTCGCAGCCTTCGATCCTGACTTATATATTTCTGGGCTAATTGGTTCCGAATAAGGCTTTCATCTGTTAAATTATCGCCGTTCGTAAGACCAAATAAGTCCGTGCCAGTGTCGGCCAACTTTCTTCGAACCTCTCAATGATGAGATCTCCTCACCTTAAATAAAAATGGAGACCCTATGCATTTCTCAATGGGCGCGCTTGTGTCCGCAGCAGCAACATCAACTGACGCAACAAACCATGCTGATACCGCCTGGATCTTGGCATCTTCAGCCCTCGTCCTTCTTATGACCCCCGGCCTAGCATTCTTCTACGGTGGCATGGTCCGCGGTAAGAATGTGCTGGGAATGTTGGCGCAGAACTTCGTCACCATGGGAATGGTTTCAATCCTTTGGATTACCGGCGTGTACTCGTTGGCATTCAACGGTACTGGTGGCCTCATTGGCAACCTGCACCAATTTGGTCTCAACCATATTTGGGAACAGCCCACCGGATTGTCACTCACGATTCCTCCGATGGTATTCGTAGCATTCCAACTGATGTTCGCAATTATTACTCCAGCGCTCATCACTGGTGGAACTGCAGACCGACTTAAGTTCGGCAGCTGGGTCGCCTTCTCTTCACTCTGGTTAATTCTTGTTTACGCACCAGTTGCACACTGGGTCTTCTCGCCGGCTGGTTGGTTGGCCAAGAAGGGCGCAGAAGATTTTGCCGGTGGAACAGTTGTTCACGCAAACGCAGGAGCGGCGGCACTTGCAGTTATTCTGGTAATTGGAAAGCGCAAGGGATGGCCAAAAGAGCGCATGCGTCCACATAATGTTCCGTATGTGCTTCTTGGAGCAGGCTTGTTGTGGTTTGGTTGGTTCGGCTTTAACGCTGGATCTGCACTCTCTGCTAACACCTTGTCGGCCTACGCCTTTGTTAATACCAACACCGCAACTGGCGCGGCTCTTATCGGTTGGATCCTCACCGAGAAGATTCGCGATGGTCACTCCACAACGCTCGGCGCTGCATCTGGTGCCGTTGCTGGTCTTGTCGCAATCACACCTGCATGTGGTTTCGTCAGCCCAATGGCATCCATCGTGATCGGATTCCTTGCTGGAATCATCTGCTGCTTAGCAACTGCGCTAAAGAACATCTTTAAGTTTGATGATGCTCTAGACGTTGTCGGCGTACACCTTGTTGGCGGCATCTTGGGCGCCCTCTTAATCGGTCTCTTCGGAACCGCAATGGTGAACGGTGCCAACGGTGTCTTCTACAAAGGTGGATGGACCCTTATGGGCCACCAAGTTCTTGCAGTGGTAGCAGTTGTTGTTTATTCATTCGTAGTGACCTACATCTTGGCCTTGGCCATAGAGAAAACCGTAGGTTTGCGTGTATCCGAGGAGGACGAGTCCGCTGGTCTCGACCTCTCACAGCATGCAGAAACTGCTTACGAGTCAGCTACATTTAGTGACGGTTCTCGTTTTCTATCCAATTTCGCTACGAAAAACTAATCCACTAAGGGGCAAAAATGAAACTCATTACAGCAATCATCAAGCCATTTAAGTTGGATGATGTCAAGAACGCACTCAATGCATTTGGGATCACTGGTATGACGGTCTCGGAAGCAATGGGCTTTGGTCGTACTCGCGGTCACACCGAGGTTTATCGCGGTGCTGAGTACACCATCGATCTCATTCCAAAGATTCGCCTCGAAGTCGTCGTTGATTCAGCAGATGCTGACAAGGTTATTGACGTCATCGTAAAGGCTGCATCTACCGGCGCTATCGGAGATGGAAAGGTCTGGTCTGTTCCAGTTGACCATATCGTCCGAGTCCGTACCGGTGAGCGTGGAGTCGATGCAATTTAAGTTACTACTTAAGTAGGCTACCTCTATGGGTACCAGAGAGCGCCGTGAAAGATCAGATGCGAGTGATCGTGAACTCGTAGATCTCTTTCACGGCGCTCTTTCCGTTTCTGGAATCACTGATAGACAGATTTCGTTAGCAGCAGTCGGGGGATTTGGACGCGGAGAATTAGCGCCGGGTTCGGACTTAGATATCGTCTTTATCCACGTAGGCCTGCCGGAGAACCAGTTAAGCGTTTTCATTAAAGCGATGCTCAACCCCTTATGGACCGTCGGACGCGCGGTCGATTATTCAATTCGGACTAGGGCCGAGACGAGGGTTGTTTCGAGGGGTGACATTAAGGTCACTCTTGGACTTTTGGATATCAGGCATATAGCGGGCAATGAAGATTTAACAACCAGCGTCGCGGCAGATTCCAATAAGCAGTGGCGCCGCCGCATTAGAACATATCTGCCTATGGTGCGCGATACGATCGATCAACGAACAAGAACTTCTGGCGAACTCGCTTTTCTATTGGAGCCCGATCTCAAAGAGGCACGCGGTGGGCTGCGTGATATCACAACAATCCGTTCTCTCGCAAAGAGCGAATTCATTCCCGTCGCATTGGATCGGCTCGCCGAATCAGAAGCTCTCTTTGCTAACGTGCGCGATTCGCTGCACGGAGTTACGCGTCGCACCAGAGACCAGCTCCTATTAACTGAACAAGATGCCGTCGCCGCCGATATGGGATTCGCTGACGCAGATGCGCTGATGTTGGAGATTTCCAAGGCAGCACGCGCTGTCGACTATGTAATGCAATTGGTCTGGCATCGCATCGATGAGCGGCTCCACCGAATCTCTCTGCGTCGGGATAAGCGAGTTCCCGTGGCAAAGGGATTGGAACGCTTTCGAAATGAGATCGGCGTGATCGGTGACTATGACATCACATTGGACTCAGGAATTGGGTTACGGGCCGCCGCAATGGCCGCCCAGCGCGGAGTCCGGCTTTCCCTGGAAAGCACGATCCGTATTGCAGAAGATTTTAAAGAGATCCCAGTGCCCTGGCCGCGGCAATCTCGTGAAGACCTCGTAGCGCTCATCGGTGCAGGGGAGTCGATGGTTGATGTCTTCGAATCTCTCGATCAAGAAGGTCTCATCGCCCGCTGGATACCGGAGTGGTCGCACGTACGATTTCTTCCGCAACGCAATGTGCTTCATCACCACACCGTGGATCGCCACATGTTAGAGACCGCAGTTCATGCCGCTGCCCTTACACGCCAAGTACATAGACCAGATCTTCTCCTGGTGGCAGCGCTCTTCCATGACATTGGAAAGGGTTACCCCGATAAGGAGCATTCTGAGTTCGGTGCCGAGTTGATCCTTCCACTTGCCAAAAGAATGGGTTTCAGCGATAGCGATGCAACAACGTTAGCCCAGATGGTTGTTTTTCATTTACTCCTACCAACTGTCGCAACTCGTCGCGATCTGGATGATCCGCAGACAATCGAATATGTCATGTCGCTAGTAGATAGCGCAGAACTCTTGGAGCTACTACATGCGCTCAGTATCGCCGACGGAGAAGCGACCGGACGAACTGCCTGGAGCAAATGGAAAGCTGGACTTGTAGATACGCTCGTTCAGCGCACGCTAGCGGCGATGCAAGGAATTGCTCCCGCACCTCAACCAGAATTAACTTCAGAGCAATTAGCAAAGGTCGGCGAAAATAGGTTGACGGTCGAAATCTTTGATCGAGGCGATGACTTCGACATTGAGATTGTTGCACCTGATCGTTTGGGGTTGCTCTCTGCGATTTCCGCGGTGTTCACTGTTACTCGCCTAGATGTCAGATCTGCCAAGACTCGTACCGTTGATCGAGTCGCAGTCATGAACTGGATTGTGAGCACGGATGTAAATGTGCAGATGCCTTCACGCGACGGATTGGTTGAACTCATCGAGCGCGCACTTGTCGGAACCGAAGATCTGCAAGTTCGCATTGAAGAGCGGATTCGCTCGTACCGCAGACGCCCTGGAATTCCTGTGCCACCGCCAGTCGTCTCCGCAATAACTCAAATCGTCACTGATGCCACCATCATCGAGGTACGGATGCATGATCGTCCCGCGCTTTTGCATACGGTGACCACCGCTATTTCGGAGTTCGGAGTAGATATTCGCGGGGCGATCGTTTCAACGCTGGGAGCAGAGGCTTTCGACACTCTCTATGTGACGGATTTGAATGGCGCGCCGCTGACCAATGACCATGCGCATGAATTGGCAGCCAAGCTCGAGATTATCTTGACCTCTCAGGACTAGTACCCTTACGCCGTGTTCGATTCGCTCTCTGCCAAGTTCTCATCTGCCCTGACATCCCTGCGCTCTCGCGGGCGGATCAAGGCAGGGGATATCGACGAGATCGTTGCTGAGATTCGTACCGCTCTCATTGAGTCGGATGTCGCTCTGGCCGTTGCTGACTCCTTCACGGCAACCATCAAGGAACTTTCGCTCGGCTCCCTCGAACAGATAAATAAGAGCACAAATCCCGCTAATGGAATCTTCGAGATCGTTAACAGCGAACTTGTAAAGATTCTGGGTGGAGAGACCCGTCGCATTCGAATGGCGAAGAAGGCCCCAACTGTCATCATGTTGGTGGGATTGCAAGGTGCGGGTAAAACTTCGCTTGCAGGCAAGTTGGCTCTGTATCTGAAGAACCAGGGAAATACTCCACTTCTCGTAGCTTCTGATTTACAACGTCCCAATGCCGTCAATCAACTACAACAAGTTGGTGCCAGTGTTGGCATCCCCGTCTTTGCACCAGAACCTGGCAATGGCGTCGGCGATCCGGTAAAAGTTGCGCAAGCGGGTAGGAAATTTGCAGAAGATAAATTACATAACTTTGTCATCGTAGATACCGCTGGCCGGCTCGGTGTCGATGAAGAATTAATGAGTCAGGCATCGCGAATCCGCGATGCGGTAAAGCCGGATGAGATTCTCTTTGTAGTCGATGCGATGCTGGGTCAGGATGCAGTTCGAACCGCTTCCAGCTTCTTGGAAGGCGTCGGATTTGATGGCGTAGTCCTCACCAAGCTCGATGGTGATGCTCGCGGAGGCGCGGCCCTCTCCATCGTTTCACTCACGGGTCGCCCAATTATGTTTGCAGCAACTGGAGAGAAGCCTTCGGATTTTGATCTCTTTCACCCCGATCGCATGGCCTCACGCATTTTGGGTCTCGGCGATGTCGCGACTCTCGCCGAACAAGCGAAGGCAGCGTTTGATCCAGATCTCAGTAAGAAGTTTGAAGAGAAATACGCAGCTGGTGATGACTTCACCTTGATTGATTTCTTGAGCCAACTGCAGGCTATGAAGAAGATGGGCTCGATGACGAAGATGTTGGGCATGCTGCCGGGAATGAATAGCGGCGCGATGAAGAAGCAACTCGATAACTTTGATGAGGGGGATTTGGTTAAGACCGAGGCCATCATCCAGTCGATGACCCCCGCCGAACGCCACGATGTCAAGATCCTCAACGGCATGCGCCGGGCCAGAATTGCCAAAGGCAGCGGCCGCGCCGTCTCAGAGGTGAACAACCTGGTTGATCGCTTCACGACCGCCCAGAAGATGATGCGCCAGATGCGAAAGGGTGGGGGATTGCCCGCTGGGATGCCTGCCATGCCTGGGATGCCCGCCCTGCCGAAGACAAATAAAGCGCTACCACCCAAGAAGAAATCTAAGTCTGGCAATCCCGCCAAGCGCGCTGCTGAGCAGGGGTAATTCGCCAATTTGGCCTCAGCCCCGCTAGATGGCAAGATTGGCCCCCTGTGCAAGGGCCCTCTACCCCTTCACTAGATTTATACCCATCCATTATGGATTGAGATTTGCCTGTCGCTCCCACTGACAGCGTGATGATCGAACCGAACCACTCGCCAGGAGTAACCACACACGTGGCCGTTAAAATTAAGTTGATGCGTTTCGGAAAGATCCGCACCCCGCATTACCGTATCGTCGTTGCAGATGCTCGCACCGCTCGTGATAGCCGCGCTATCGAAGAGATCGGTCGCTACAACCCAAATGCTGAACCTTCATTCATTCAGGTTGATGGAGCTCGCGCCGCATACTGGCTCGGAGTTGGCGCACAGCCAACAGAAGCAGTAGCCGCAATTTTGAAGATCACCGGTGATTGGCAGAAGTTCAAGGGTCTTCCTGGAACCGAAGGAACTCTCCGCTTTGCAGAGCCAAAGCCAGATAAGCGCATTGCATACGAAGCTGCTGTTCACTCAGCAATGAATGAGCCTGCAGAAGGCGCTACA
>CAIPQX010000146.1 GCA_903867285.1 uncultured Actinomycetes bacterium
ACATTTATGCGCGTGAGGGCTCCTAGGAACATTACGGAGACGACCTCTCCCGGGGATGTCCTATCCCCTCCCCTGCCAAATTTGATCTTCTCGGGGCGGATGCTGATGACCTTGCCATCACGGTGCAAGAGGTTGGAAATACCGACGAAGCCCGCAACGAATTCGGAGTTGGGCTCTTCGTAAATATCTTTGGCGGAGCCCATCTGCACAATGTTGCCGGCGTTGAAGACCGCGATGCGATCAGCCATGGTCAAGGCTTCTTCTTGATCGTGGGTGACGAAGATGAAGGTGATGCCGATATCGCGTTGTAACTCTTTGAGTTCTACCTGCATCTCGTGGCGCAATTTGAGATCGAGTGCGCCGAGTGGTTCATCGAGCAAGAGGACTTTAGGTTCGTTTACGAGTGCTCGTGCCAGCGCGACGCGTTGGCGCTGCCCACCAGAGAGTTGACCAGGTTTGCGCGCTTCATAGCCTTCGAGCTTGACGCGTTGTAAGGCTTTGCGAGCACGAACGATGCGCTCATCCTTGGCGACCTTCTTTACCTTTAAACCGTACTCCACATTTTCGAGAACAGTCATATGGGGGAAGAGTGCATAATCTTGAAAGACGGTATTTACATCACGATTAAATGGCGGGGTTTGGCTGACATCGACACCATCGATTTCGATTACTCCAGAATCGGGTAATTCAAAACCCGCGATCAAACGCAAGACTGTTGTTTTTCCCGAACCGCTAGGGCCGAGCATCGCAAAGAATTCTCCATCCGCGATCTCTAGATCAACACCGTCAACCGCTTTGACCTCGCCAAAACTCTTTGCGACTTTGGAGAGACGAATGGCGGTAGACACTCAGCGAGTATAAATAGATTTCAACTTTTAATCCACAACGGTCTAAGCCAGTTGCTGGCTCTTAAAAATACCGGAAATCTAACCCGTATCGGGTTTACTTCCCTGGTACTCCAAAGGTCGCGATTGTTTTACCTGCAACCTGAACGCGCAGCACTGATCCATTAGGTACGTTGCCGTTCGTAATAACTCTGCCGAGAGAACTGAGTTTAACTAGAGCAACTGGTATGAACTGATTTGCTCCTAGCGGCGCATATTGAATTGTGGCGCCCTTGCCTCCATAGCCAGCACCTAAGTCGACCGTGATCTGCCGCAGAGTTCCAGTTCCAAAAGCAATGATGGAAGGACCTGAAACTTTAAGTGAGAGAACCGCAGAACTTTGATGGAGATAGCGGGAATCGCCACCTTTGACAGCAACCAACCGACAGGTTCCACCGCTCAACGCTTTGACGACACCGCGCGTAGAAACGATACAAATTTGCGGAGTGCTGGAGAAGAAGCGAATTGCTGCGGTTCCGCTGCCACCGCTGGCACGCATCTTTGCTGTGGTCTTCAGCGTAATTTGCTTCGGCGAAACAGTGGCGATTACCTTCTTTGTTTGTACCTTCTTAAATCCGAAGAAGCTCAGGTGGCTTGTCACGATTACAACGTGGCCTTGTGAATCCAGGTAGTAGCCATCAACCTGTCCCGGAGCAATTGTCGTTCCGCCATTTGGAATCCGCGGTATTGCTCTCCACGTAAATCCATCTTGCGACTCAGCGACGATGGTCTTTCCGACTGGATTTACGAAGCTCAAGACCAGCGATCTATTGATCTTCGGAATTACCTTTCCGAATACGTCGAGGATTTGCACGTTTAACGAAATTTCACCAAGCGAGTTCTGCGCAGGAGTTGAATTGCTAACGACACGAATTCGACCGCTGATATCAATCGTGCCAGCAGGAGCGTCAACTACAACAGGAATCAGTGTCCCGTTTAACCCTGGAATATTGATTGTAACTGTCGTTCTTACCCCTGGCTGCAAGTCAGTGTCAGTAGGAGGTGGCGATGTATTAATACCCGACCAGAGCGCGGTGAGGGTTACATCTGAACTCTTGACCGTATAAATATCACCTGGGTTATAAACCGATGTGCCATCGCCCCAGCCAGAGAAAACGTAATCTGGGCGCGAGAATGTGTTGTTGGCTATGACAAAAGTAGTTCCTTCTAACACCGATAGAGCGGAAGGCCCAGTTCCAATAGATCCCGTTCCACCAACGTAAAGTACGGTGTGACGTGGATTTGCGCTCCATAGCGCAAACAAAGTGACATCTGCATCAAAAGCGTAATTAGCGCTATCTGCGTAGCTGGTACCGCTGCCATCGACTGCGGTATTCCAACTCGAGAACTTGAAACCGGCGCGAGTGAATGTATTGGCGGTCAGAGCAGTAGCAGCGTTTTGAATTTCTGGCGCCATCGATCCAGTGCCACCGTTGCTATCAAAGGTGACG
>CAIPQX010000147.1 GCA_903867285.1 uncultured Actinomycetes bacterium
CCGCTCATCCGATTGGATGTGCGGCCCCTGGTGGGTTTCGATTCGGTTTACCGAATAGAACTCCAGGTTCCGCGCAGTCCATAGGCTGCAAAATTCTTGGTTGCCCAGAACTTGGCGGCGTATGAATGAGCGTGTGTTGTGTGTGTAGCGGCAGGCGAAAGCGCAGCACGTGAAGTGCCTGTTGCTCTCTGTGTCATAGACACATCTGCCTCCTTGTTGATGTAAATCCCCGCCTGTGTGGCAGGTGCATAAGGGTACGGGGCGTGGCCCGCATCTCGCAACCTAATTAATCAGGCCAGTTAAGAATTCACTGGGAGCGCCCGAATAACTGAGGTGGACGGTCCGTTTCGCACGCGTAAGACCCACATAGAAGAGGCGGCGCTCCTCTTCAATCTCGGTTCCCATCGGCAATATTCCATCGTTCACGCTGACGAGAAAGACGTGATCCCATTCCAAGCCTTTAGCCGCGTGGAGCGTGGATAGGACTACTCCTGGCAGGGTGGGCGGGTTGTTCTGTTCGGCGCGGTCTTCTAACTCGCGCAGGAAGGTACGCAGGCTCGGCGCTCCGGCTTCTTTCATCTGAGCTCCCAGGGTCGTAAAAGCGCGGACATAATCGGCGCTACCAAAGGGGCGCAGTACTGATTCAAGATCGTGCAACCAATCATTGGCATCTGTAGGAAGCACTGAAGCACTTCGAATAACCCGCATCGCATCGCGTACTTCGACGCGGTCAAAGAAGCGTTCGCTATTTTTCAATTGGGTTTCGATACCGCGC
The DNA here is from genome assembly GCA_903867285.1 of uncultured Actinomycetes bacterium. Taxonomy (GTDB): domain Bacteria; phylum Actinomycetota; class Actinomycetes; order Nanopelagicales; family Nanopelagicaceae; genus PALSA-747. The sequence goes on from CAIPQX010000147.1 coordinate 776, forward strand.
GCTTTGAGCGCCGCTTCAAAGGGATCTAGGCCATTGTTGGTGCGAGTCAAGATCGCGATGTCGGAGTGCGTCTTGCCCAAGGCCGCGATGGCATCCACCACGGCAGTGACTTCCAGATTGGTGGTGCTAAAAGAGCGCAACTCTAATTTTTCACCACGGTCGTTCACCGAGGTGAGTTCGTGATCGCTGTGCGACGCTCCCCCTTTAAGGATGCGGTTAGCGGTCTCAATGATCTCGGGAGTAGAGCGATATCCACGGGTGAGGCGAATAACGGGCGCCTTGGGAAAACGCCCCGAGAAGCCGAGCAAGAATTGCGAGGTAGCGCCAACGAAAGAGTAAATGGTTTGCGCGGCATCGCCGACAACACAGAGATCATCGCGATTGCCCAGCCACAAATTCAAAAGGCGCTGTTGCAATGGCGAAACATCCTGATACTCATCAACGGTGAAATATCTATATTGATCGCGGATCCGCTCGCGTACATCGCGATCCTCTTCCAACATTCCGACCGTGAGCAGCAATACATCTTCAAAGTCGATGATGCGCTCTTGATGCTTCAGGGTTTCATATGCTTGGTAAACCTTGGCAACTTCTGCAAAGTTCTCTTTATCGGGGCGACCGTTGGGAATGCGCAACGTGCGTCCAGCACCCAGCGCCTCTTCGACATAATCACTCGGCGCAGTCTGTAGAGCTTTCGCCCATTCAATCTCGCCGCTGATCTCGCGCAGCGTTGCCACGCCTGGAACGAGCGAGGTATCACTGCGACCCATGGCATCTCCCAGGAAACTTCCCTTCGATGTCAGCAGCTTCGGAAAGCTACCTCCGAATGAGTATGGCCAGAAATACATCAACTGTTTTAGAGCAGCGGAGTGAAACGTTCGCGCCGCTGCATTAGGAACACCCAAGGTGCGCAAGCGAGCGCGCATCTCCCCCGCCGCACGCGCGGTAAAGGTAAGTGCCAGAGTTTTTGTCGGATCGGTAACGCCGGCCGCGACGGCATAGGCGATGCGATGAGTAATTACGCGGGTCTTACCGGTTCCGGCTCCGGCAATAATGCAGAGCGGGCCGCGGATATTAGTAACCGCTTCGCGCTGTTCGGGGTCGAGCCCCTGGAGAATCTCGTCGAGTTCCATACGTCGCCTTTAAGGGCGCCAGGTCTCTGCGCCGGGAAGCGCTGGGCGATCCACGCCATACCAAGCTTGAATCATGGCGCGCGCAACGCTGATAGATGGTGGCAAAAGTAGCGTGCCTTCCATAATCGCGGCATACAAGCCATCGCGATCGAACCAACGGATTTCTACAATCTCTTCTCCATCGGGGCGAGCATTTTCTGGGTCTTGAATCGTCGCTTCAAATGCAATCATTAAGGATTGTGGAAAGGGCCAAGGTTGCGAGCCGAGATAATGAATATCGGCTACGGTCACGCCGGACTCTTCTAAGACTTCACGGATGACGCATTGCTCAAAAGATTCCCCTGCTTCGACAAAGCCAGCAAAGGTAGAGAATCGAAATTCCGGCCAGACCGCTTGGCGACCTAAGAGAATGCGATCGTCCTTATCTTTAACCAGGACGATGATCGCTGGATCGGTGCGAGGATAATGTTCATGTCCTTCGCTACAACGGCGAATCGCACCACCTAAGGCTGGATCAGTGGGCAATCCACAGACGGCGCAGATGGGATGTTTGTGATGCCAGAGCGCAACGGCTTGCCCATGTACCGCAAGGCCGATCTCCAGGCTGGTTAGCTCCGAGCTAATTTCACGGAGCGTTTTGTATTCTTCTTCGCTGCCTAACTTCTCTTCTGAACACCAGAGGAAGTAAGAGGTATCCCCCTGCATCCCGAGGAATACTCGCTCACCGACGCCAGTAATCTGATCGGCGCGCAGAATCCGCAATGAACTTCCCGTTGTCAGAAATCCAACGCCATCAAAGTGAATTATCTCAGCTCTGTGCCATGCCGCTTCTACCGCTGCTACATCGTTGCGAATATGCGCGGCGCGGTCGACGGTTGAGCGCGACAGGGGCAAGTCTAAGATTTTCATTAGGAGGCGACCCTACTAGCCTGACCCAATGAAGGTCATCTCATGGAATGTCTTTAATGGCCAAGGGGCCAATCCCACGCTACCCGCACCGAGTTTGTCGGAGTCGATCCGCGAAACGATTGCCTCCGTGGGTGGCGATGTACTTGCAGTCCAAGAGGTGGATGAGAATCAAACGCGCTCGGGAAGCGTGCACCAGATGGAGATCATCGCCGCAGCGATGGGTGCCGCACACTGGGGTTATGCCCGCGCCGTCATCGGCACCCCTGGTTTTGGTTGGCGTCGTCCTAACGAGGATGAAAAAATCATTCATTCCGAATCGCAATCTCCCGGATACGGGATTGGTCTCGCTTCAAAGATTCCGGTTCGACACTGGCACCGCGTTGATCTACCTGCATCGTGGTTTGGCTTAGCACTCGCCTACCCCACCGATAAAGGTTTCCGCTTGAAATATGCGAAGGATGAACCGCGCGTTGCAATCATCGCAGAACTCGAAAATGGTTTTACCGTGGCCGCGACCCATCTCTCCTTCGTGCCATTCTGGAATTACTTTCAACTCTTAAAGTTGATGCGCTTTATGAAGAAGTTGCCTGGCGAACACTTGATTGTTGGGGATATCAATCTGCCCTGGAAGATTCCCCAGACCTTCTCATCGTGGAAATCTTTAACCGCTAAGAAGACTTTCCCTTCGTACAAGCCATCTCTGCAATTCGACTACATCTTGGCACAGCGAGATTTGCAAGCAACCACAATTGAATTTGCGCCATCAAAGATGAGTGATCATCTTCCAATCGGCGTCTCTGTCGAATTAAAGTAGCTCGATAGATTCGATGAGAGCAGCGATCTCTGACTCGGTAGATAGGTTCTCGCGATAGATCGTCTTGCCATCTGCAACGTAGTGGAAGGCCGCTTTTATATTTTCAATAGGAATGTCATGCTGCTTTGAGTAGGCCAGGCGGTACATCGCCAGCTGAATCGAGGCGGTTGTTAGATCTTCGCCCGCTTTGACGCGACCGGTCTTCCAATCGACGACTTCATACATATCGCCATCGCGGTAGATGGCATCGATACGGCCACGCAGAACGATGCCGTTAATGACGGTTTCAAAGCCCTCTTCAACGGCGATTGGACTTCGCCCGGCCCACTTGGAAGCCAGCCATTTTTCCTGCAGTTCTTGCAACGGAACATCGGCAGGTGCCATCGGATCGAAGAGATCTTCATCAAAGAGGGTCTGCGCTCCGAATTGCCGTTCTACCCAGAGGTGGAACTCGGTGCCACGCTTGGCGTATTGATCGGTATGGCGCGGCATAGGGCGGCGGATGTCGAGGGCAAGCTGCCCCGGATCGCCTTTGAGATTGATCAAGGTCGATACTGATAGGCGCTGTGGCAGATAGATCAACTCTTCTTGATCTAAACGCTTGATCTCATCAACGATCGCCTTCGCATCGTGGAGCAGGGATAACCGCGCTGCATCGCTCTCGTTTTCAAGTGTCGCGCTGATATCGATAGGGGTTGCATTTGCAACCAACGCAGCGGATTGGCGGATCAATTCTTGCTTGGATCCAGGTGTAGGCCATACCTCGCTGCGCGGATTGGCAATAAGTGGATTCTCTTCGGGCTTTTCAATATTCGAAATTATCGCGTCGCTATTGTTCTCTTCGAGAAAGTTATAGAGCCAGGTAAATAATTCGCTCTGATCCACGGGCTTCTTTCCATCGCGAAACCAGGATGCGGTACAGAGTAGGTGCGACTTGGCGCGCGTAAATGCCACGTACCCTAAACGCAGCTCTTCAAGATTGCGACGCGATTTTTGCGCCTCTTCAAAATCTTCGAGCGCCTTCTTGACCTGAGAGGCTTTATAAGCGCTATCGCCGCGTGGAAATTCAAAGTCGGTGAGTTGTAGGCGATCACCGCGGAATTTAATGGGCAGCGAACCCGGGTACTTGGTCCACGATTTAGTAGAACCGGAAGAGTTCGGAAAGACTCCCTTGAGTAATCCAGGAACTGCAACCACATCCCACTCGGCGCCCTTAGCGCCATGGATGGTAAGAATCTGCACAGCGTTGTTGTTGACCGTGACAGATGTGGGCTTCAACCCGCCTTCACGCTTCTCGGCGGTCTCGAGCCAGGTCAAGAAATCAGAGAGCGTCCCACCAGTGCGCGCAAAGGCAGCAGCTTCATCGTGGAATTTATCGAGGTGGCGGCGGCCTTGCTGCCAACCATCGCGAACCAAGGTTTCGACATCTAAGCGCAGGTATCTTTCGGCCATCTGAATCTTGTCGGTAATTCCCCCGACCATAGTGCGACGCAGCGCGGTTAATTCGCGCGCAAACTCTTTCAACCTGGCAAGTCCCTCTTGGGAGAAATCGCTCGCTGGTGCTTGATCAATTAACTCAAGTGCCTCAATGATTGAGCCGATTGCGAAGTCATTGGCATCTAAGTTCTCTTCCAGTCCATACTCAAGGATTGTCTCCAGGCGCTTGCTATGTTGATTATTAGAGCGCCGTGCAATCTCCTTGGAGTGCTTTCCGAGGGCATACAAATCTTTCGTGCCGAGGGCTAAGCGCGGACCAACCAGCAAACGTGAAAGGGCGGTGCCGGCATCGGGATATGTCATCAAACGCAAGAGGGCAATGATGTCAGCGATCTCAGGGACATGGATCAAGCCACCGACGCCTAATACTTCAGTTGGAATATCGTGATCGCGCAGAGCCATCTCGATCAAGGGGATATAGGACTTCACGCGAACCAAGACGGCAAAACTGGAGCGCTCTTCGGCTGGTTGATCTAGGCGTTTAGAATCTTTCCAGAGCTTTGCAAAGTAATC
>CAIPQX010000148.1 GCA_903867285.1 uncultured Actinomycetes bacterium
CTCGTGCAGATGAGATCGTTGCCATCGAATCCGAAAATACCGGAAAGCCGATCGGTTTAACTTTGTCCGAAGAGATGCCGCCGATGATCGATGAGATTCGTTTCTTTGCTGGCGCAGCTCGTCACTTAGAAGGAAAATCTGCTGGCGAATATATGCGCGGGATGACTTCTTTCATTCGTCGCGAACCAATCGGTGTCTGCGCTCAAGTAACTCCTTGGAACTACCCCATGATGATGGCGGTCTGGAAATGGGCTCCCGCTATTGCTGCTGGTAACACCGTTGTACTTAAGCCAAGTGATACGACACCAGCGTCCACCATCTTTATGGCAGAGGTAATGTCAGAATTCCTTCCTGCAGGAGTATTCAACGTTGTCACCGGAGATCGCGATACGGGTCGCCTGCTTGTTGAACATAAAATTCCTGCAATGGTTTCCATCACCGGTTCGGTACGCGCCGGAATGGAAGTCGCTAAATCTGCAAGTAGTGATTTGAAGCGTGTTCACCTCGAACTTGGTGGCAAAGCGCCTGTCGTTGTATTCGCCGATGCTGATCTGGAATCAGCAGCCGCCGCGATCGCACTGGCCGGATATTTCAATGCTGGTCAAGATTGCACAGCAGCAACTCGCGTCTTAGTTGAAGCTAAGGTCTACGAGAAGTTTGTTGCACTTCTGGCAGATCAGGCAACCAATGAAGTTAAGACTGGCGGACCTACCGAAGAAGTTCTCTATGGTCCTCTTAACAACGCTAACCAATTAGCGCGCGTGCAGGGATTTATTGAGCGCACTCCAAAGCATGCAGAGATCGTCGCCGGTGGAACAACAGTTGATCGCGCTGGATATTTCTTCACGCCAACGGTTATTGCGGGCGTGCACCAGGATGATGAACTGGCGCAGAGCGAAATCTTTGGCCCAGTTATTACAGTTCAGGCTTTTAGCGATGAAGCGGAAGCGGTGCAGTTCGCTAATGGAGTGCCATATGGCTTGGCATCAAGCGTCTGGACTACCAACCACGGTCGGGCTATGAGAATGTCCAAGGCCTTGGATTTCGGTGTCGTCTGGATCAATACCCACATTCCATTTGTATCTGAGATGCCACATGGCGGTTTTAAACATTCAGGTTACGGAAAAGATCTCTCGTCCTACGGCTTCGAGGATTACACCCGTATTAAGCACGTGATGACCAACCTCAACGGGTAGGGTTTCGGCATGGAAAATCGCTTTCCCATTTTCGATGTTTCGCCGCGCGTTCAATTTGGCGACGAGACCGTCCCGGCAAAAGCGATTGTCGATGAGGCAATTAACGTGCGAGCGACCGTCGTCCGTGAAGGTCATGACGGGTTGATCGTCGAAGCAGTTCTCGTTAATCCATTTGGAGCTGAGGCCAGTCGCGTTCCTATGCGGGAATATTGGCCTGGAACCGACCGCTACGAAGCCGAAATAAGACCTACGACTGTAGGCGTCTGGCACTTTTATATCGAAGCGCTCAGTGAAGATCGATTGCTCTCGTCACAATCAGCGCTATATCCGATCAATGCAGAACCATCTCGTGCGCTGGTCGGCTCTTGGTATGAATTTTTTCCACGCAGTGAAGGCGCCACTCTCAATAAAGATGGCACGATCAAAACTGGAACATTTAAGAGCGCCGAAAAATCGTTGGAACGAGTAGCTGCCATGAATTTTGATGTGCTCTACCTACCTCCGATTCACCCGATCGGTTACTCCTTTCGCAAGGGGCGCAATAACACTTTGACCCCGACCGCAACCGACCCGGGAGTTCCCTGGGCGATCGGAAATGCTGACGGTGGACATGACAGCATCAACCCTGATCTCGGAACCATGAAAGATTTTGAGCACTTCGTTAAAGCTGCGACGAAATTAAAAATTGAAGTTGCGCTGGATTTTGCCTTGCAATGTTCTCCTGATCATCCGTGGGCGATTGCGCATCGAGAATGGTTCACAATCCGTCCCGATGGCACGATCGCATATGCCGAAAACCCTCCCAAGAAATATCAAGATATTTATCCAATCAATTTCGATAAAGATTTTCCAGGAATGCTCGATGAGTCCTATCGGGTATTAAAACTCTGGATTTCCAAAGGCGTCAAGATTTTCCGTGTGGATAATCCACATACCAAGCCAGCACAGTTCTGGCACGAGTTGATCAATCGCATAAACCGTGAACACCCAGATGTGGTCTTCTTGTCCGAAGCTTTTACCCGCCCCGCAATGATGCACGCGCTCGGTAAGGCGGGATTTCAACAGTCTTATACATACTTCACCTGGCGCACCACCAAGCATGAATTAACTGCATACGCGACTGAAGTAGCACAAGAGACGAGCGCATTCTTCCGCCCCAACTTCTGGGTTAATACTCCCGATATCTTGC
>CAIPQX010000149.1 GCA_903867285.1 uncultured Actinomycetes bacterium
GAACCCGTGTTACCGCCGTGAAAGGGCGATGTCCTAGGCCTCTAGACGATGGGGACTAGAAGCGAAGGCTAAGGGTATCGGACTAGAGCCCGCTATCAAAACCAGTGAAAACCCAGCTAAATGCTACTTCAGGGCCCACTGAGTAGTGACGGTGACTGTTACATCCTGCTGGCCCAGGTCGATTTGAGCAGAAGGCGCGGCGCTGGCTGTTTTGGCCATGCCCATCGCCAATGGTTGTGGGCCTGAGTTCTGGATTGATTCGTCGATGGTGTTGATCTTGCCCAATTTTGCTCCGGCTAGGGTGGCATAACTTTCTGCCTTTGCCTTTGCAATGGCAATCGCCTTAGCTCGTGCTGAAACTTCAGCGGCGCTCTCGTCGAAGACATATGCGTTAACGCCATTTACCTGGAGTGAATTACCAACTGCGTTTTGAGCGGAGCTGACTATTGCACCAGCATTGGCAGCATTGCGAATAACGATAATGAATGCTTGCGCGGCTTGATAACCCGTGATCTTTGATGCACCCTGTTGTGAGTACGTGTAATAAGGAGTGATCGTTAAATTCTGAGTCTTGATGTATTTCGCGAGTACGCCAGATGAGAGAAGAGTCTGTCTAAAGGTCGCTGCTGACTTTGTTGTAGCGGCTAAAGCTGCGCTGCTTGTGTTGGCGACAGTAGAAACACTGGCATCCATATTTACGGTATCAGGAGTAACAGTTACCTTGCCGGTCCCAACGACATTCACATAACGCTGTGCTGTCGCAGGATTTTGATGGATAGCGATTGCTAGAACCGAGAAGGTCAGAATTGCAAAGAAGATTCCGCGAAATATTTTCATACTCAATCTTCCCATGCCGAACTGAGTTTGAGACCCATATTTAGTGAGAGAATGCTGTCATGACTTTTCTATCGATCTGCAGTACAGAGACGATAAAGAGCGCCGCCCAGTCGCTCAAAAATGGGCACCTGGTCGCTTTCCCCACTGAGACTGTCTATGGCTTAGGAGCAGATGCTTCCGCTCCCCAAGCCATCGCCCGGATTTATGAAGCAAAGGGTCGCCCATCTGATCACCCCCTGATCGTTCACATTGCATCGATCGATGCCATGGGGCAATGGGCTACAGAAATTCCCGGTTATGCGATCACCCTGGCCCGCGATTTCTGGCCCGGTCCGATGACCTTGGTTCTTAAGAGATCTGACTTAGCTCAAGACTTTATTACTGGGGGACAAGAGACGATTGGGTTGCGGGTTCCTGCCCATCCAGTCGCGCTCGCTCTCATCCAAGAGTTCAACGCCATCGGCGGCAAAGGAATCGCAGCACCCAGTGCCAATCGATTTGGCGCGGTCTCACCCACGACGGCCGAGGCGGTTGCAGAAGAACTTTCACCATATTTATTGGAGGGCGATCTGATTCTGGATGGAGGCCCCTCCCTGGTCGGGGTCGAGTCGACCATCATCGATTGCACCGGATCAACCCCGATGGTTCTGCGATTGGGTGCCATCACGCCCCTCATGATTGAAGAGAGCACGGGGTTGGTGGCCCTGGAGGCCAATCCCGCGGCAATTCGGGTCTCGGGATCCTTGAATTCGCACTATTCACCAAAGGCGAAGGTCCTTTTGGACGTTATTGCCGAGCCCGGGGATGGTCTGATCGCCCCCGACCAGATCCCCACCCCAAACGGAGTTATTCGCCTTTCGGCCCCCGGCACCATCGAGCAGTACGCCCGTGAGCTCTATCAGGCCTTGCGCAGCGCCGATCAGCGTGGTTTGAGCGTGGTCGTGGTCCTACAACCAGGCGGAGATGGCCTGGCAGCGGCGATTCGGGACCGTTTACAGCGCTCTGCCTTCGTTGAATAACGGAAAGTTCATTACCACACATTAGACCGATTGTTTGAACAAGACTGGTCAAAGAATTGTAAATTCTAGGGGCTAGCCCTATTCTTAGCGTCTAAATTACCTCACATTAAGGTTTCTAAATGTCATTTCCCCGTCAGGGTACCCTCTCACGCATTCTTGCTGCCACCTTGCTACTTGGGATGGTCGCAGTGCTACCAGGGGTTCCTGCGGCGAACGCTGGAACGTTTACGATCGCGCAACCGGCAAATTACATCACCGCGTCGGCATCGACTGCGTATACATATAGTTCAACGCCACCCACGGTTATGCCTACTACCTGTACCCCCGGCGCAGCGACTAACAAATTCTTATTCTTAGGCGAAGAACAGAGCTATGACAGCGGTTGCACAGCTGCGACTCCAATCTTGCACCACTGGCAGACATACCTTTATTACCCTGACACCGTAACTCCAGTGCAACTACAGGTTTGTGAAGTTTCAAATACTCCTGTTGCGATCAAGATCACCGGTCTCGGTGGAGTTCAAGGTGTTATTAATGACTGGGGTACTCACGCCGCAAAGACTTCCTATGCGACTCTTACGGCAGGAAGCACTACTAAATCTAAAGGAACTTCCAACTCGGCATCAACGTGGAATGGTCAAGCGATAATTGCTCCCATTCAACAATCGGTAGCCCGATCAAGTTCAACATATGACTATGGATATTCGATTGATGTCTGGTCATATGCTGCTGCGGCTGACTCATTCGTAGGCGTCTATTTTGACAATGCAACGTGCAACCAAAACAGTGATGACAACATTCCCTATGCAGTAGAAAACTCATTTACGAACGTTCCACCACTTTCGTATGGATCCGAAACTGCTTCGGTGGCCCCAGGATTCACATCTGGTCCAGCAACTACGACCACTCCTGCTTCGAGCATTGCATCGACCACGGCAACCATTAACGGAACAATTACCCCAAACGGTCTTGCGATTACCGCAGCCAATTTCGTCTGGGGAACTGATCCAACACTTGCCACTGGTACGACCTCAACCTCAACCTTCACAACTTCTTCAGCAAACTCCACACCGAGTGCAAGCCTGACCGGATTGACTGCAAGTACTACGTATTACTACGAACTCAATGCAACAAACTCCACAAGTAGTTCTACAAGTAATATCAGTTCTTTCACCACAACCGCTGGTGCTGGAACTCCTCCGACAATCGCCTCTGCATCGATTACCGGTACAACAACTGTTGGACAGACTTTGACCGCTGTTTCGAACACAGTAACTGGAACTACTCCGATCACCGAGACTTATCAGTGGATGAGCTCTTCCACTAGCGGTGGCTCATATTCAAATATTGGCGGGGCAACTGGATCGACATACGTACTCCAGGCTGGCGATGCAACCATGTACATTAAAGTAACGATTACTGAAGCGAACTCATATACCCCGAACGCTTCAGCGACAAGCTCACCATCAGCGCAAATAGCCGCAGCGGGAACTCCTCCGACAATCGCCTCTGCATCGATTACCGGTACAACAACTGTTGGGCAGACCCTTACTGCTGTATCTCACACGGTGACCGGCACTACTCCTATCACTGAGTATTATCAGTGGTCGAGCTCTTCGACTAGCGGTGGTTCTTATACAAATATCTTCCACGCGACTTCATCGACATACGTACTCCAGGCTGGCGATGCAACTAAGTACATCAAGGTGACCATCACTGAAGCGAACACATTTACTCCTGATGCTTCAGCGACAAGCTCACCAACTACCGTGATTAACC
>CAIPQX010000150.1 GCA_903867285.1 uncultured Actinomycetes bacterium
CCGTTTTATTATCGCTGTCCAAAACAACAACCTGACCCCAATCGTGAGTTGGCTCTTCTCTATCGTCGGTCTCGCTCTATACGTCGGATTGGGCTTAAACCGCATCTTGCACCGTCGTCGCAAGAACTTGAAATCCGAACTTTTTAAAGTTTGGCTGACTAAGAATGTGATCTTGGTCGTTCTTGGAGTTGGCGCTACATATGTTCTTAATATGCAACGCGGCAATCCGCCCAACAGCAGCATTAAGGGAATGCCGATCGTGGTTCCAGTGCTTCTCGCGATTTTGATGATCGGAACATTTGTACTTAACCGCACCGTCTTTGGGCGCCACTTATATGCAGTGGGTGGCAATGCTGAAGCCGCGCGTCGTTCTGGTATCAACGTGCGTCGCGTACGTACCTTGGCCTTCATGATCTGCTCGGGGCTGGCTGCAATTGCAGGAATGCTCTTCGCCTCGATGTCGAACTCAATCTCACCAACAACTGGTGGCGGAACTACCTTGCTTTATGCAGTGGGTGCGGCTGTTATCGGCGGAACCTCGCTCTTCGGAGGTAAGGGAAAGTTGCGCGATGCCATCCTTGGTGGACTTGTAGTAGCAATCATCAATAACGGTATGGGCCTGCTGGGCTTTAGCTCGGGTACCCAGTACCTTGTTACTGGTGGAGTTCTCTTGATCTCGGCTTCTGTTGACGCCATATCTCGTAAAGGCGCAAACATCGCCAACTAGTAAAACCAAATTAAAAAACGCGCCTCATCAAGAGGCGCGTTTTTATTTAATTATTCTTACTCAGCCTTTACACCCATCAAGTGCTCAAGAGCGAGTTGATCGATCTTCTCATAGCCATAACCACGAGCACCTGCTAGTTCAACATCAAATGATGCATCTCCCAGATCGCGCCATGATTCGCCAGCAGCAAGAGTTGGTACTTCAAGTTGATCGATGCGCGAAGCCTTCATGGCATCAATAACGCGTGGATCCTTACGGAAGGCCAACGCGCGCTCCTTGAGTGCTAAATAGGTGCGCATATTGGCGGTTGCGGACTCCCACACTCCGGCATCATCTTCAGTACGAGCTGGCTTGTAATCGAAGTGCTTTGGACCTTGATAGTTGTAACGCTCGAGGAGATCAACCAAGAAGAAGGCCGACTTCAGATCGCCATGTCCGAAGACGAGATCTTGATCGAACTTTGGACCATGCTGGCCGTTGAGATCAATATGGAACAACTTGCCTTGCCATAAGGCTTGTGCGATGCCGTGAACGAAGTTAAGCCCTGCCATCTGCTCGTGGCCCACTTCTGGATTGACACCGACCATCTCTGGATTATCGAGGGTGTTAATAAAGGCGAGCGCATGTCCGATCGTCGGCAAGAAGATATCGCCACGTGGCTCATTGGGCTTTGGCTCAATCGCAAATTTAATGTCGTAGCCCTTATCTTTAACGTAAGCGCCGAGAATATTGAAGCCTTCGCGATAGCGCTCTAGCGCTACATAAGCATCCTTGGCTCCATCGGATTCTGCGCCTTCGCGGCCGCCCCAACAGACATAGATCTGCGCGCCTAGTTCAGCGGCTAAATCAATATTTCGCATCGCCTTTGAAAGGGCGAAGCGACGAATATCGCGATCATTTGAAGTAAGAGCGCCATCTTTGAAAACTGGGTGGGTGAAGAGGTTTGTGGTCGCCATAGGGACCTTCATGCCGGTCTCTTCCAGCGCCTTCTTAAAGCGGTGGATATGGCCATTGCGCGCGGCCTCATCGCTGCCGAAAGGGATTAGGTCATCATCGTGAAAGGTCACGCCATACGCGCCGCGGGCTGCAAGCTCATTAACCGAGCGAACTGGATCAAGAGGGGCGCGGGTGGCATCTCCAAAGGGATCGCGCGCCTGCCAGCCAACAGTCCAAAGACCAAAGGTGAATTTATCGGCAGGGGTTGGGGTAAGTGACATTCTTGTTGCTCCTTTTTGGGCGCTTTTCTTGGCCGCCGTAAGACCATTTGGCTCTAAGGCTAACCTACCCGTACCCTTACCGCGTATCCACGCTCCAGCGGGAGTGGTGAAATGGCAGACACGCAGGTCTTAGGAACCTGTGTCTTCGGACGTGAGGGTTCAAGTCCCTTCTCCCGCACCAGTTTTTATGAGTATTCATCAATATGACCTTTGATATCCACTTTACGGTTATGGGGATATTAGGCAAAGATGTCGTTTCTAGAGTGAACGCGGACGGCGCTCATTTACCGGCAATCACTAACAGAGCAGCGATGGAAGGACCCCTAGATGGCTGAGAAGAAGTTTTTATCATGGCTCGGTTTTAAGGATGAGGCGAGCCCAACACCTTCCGGCGCAACGAGCGCAGCTGGAGCAAGCGCCCCTCATGCAAGCACTCTGGACCGTATCCGTGAACTCGAGGCCGAACTCGCAGATCTTCGTGCGCGACGCGACATCACAAGCCTGACCCGTGAAGAGTTTGAAATCCTGGCAACCGAGACAGCAACTTCTCTTATCAAGACCGCACAAGCTCGCGAAGCGCGCGCTGTAGCAGCGGCGGAACGCGCTCTCTCAGAAGCAACACGCGTGGCAAAACAATTGACAGAGACCGCTGAAACTAAAGCACGCAGCGCCTTGCAAACAGCAGAGGGGCGCGGCCGTAAGTATCTAG
>CAIPQX010000151.1 GCA_903867285.1 uncultured Actinomycetes bacterium
AATACGGAATGCCAGCTCGTTACGATGCTGAAGGAAACTTCATCTACCCAGAAGGCTTTGATGCTGACTCACAAGAGTGGCGTGCAGGCTTCGAAGCACAGCGCGAAGAGTGGGAGCGTCAGTACGCTGAAGCCCAAACTCGCTTCCTTGCGCACAAGAAGCAGAAGGCAGAGGCGAAGGCAGCAGATGCCGCCGCAACTCCAGAAGCTGAAGAGGCCGCAGAGTAATCCTTTAGCGACTCCCATAGAGTTGAAGGCCCTGACGCTAGCGTCGGGGCCTTTTACATTTTGATTCGTGGTGCCTACTCAAATCAGCATGAGTAGGCTTACGGGGTGCTTCTCGTTGCTTTGACAGGTGGAATCGGCTCTGGAAAATCCCTCGCCGCGCAGTACTTTGCGTCCTGTGGCGCCCAAATCTTGGATTTTGATCAATTAGCTCGCGATGTTATCGAGCGGGGCAGTGAGGGTTTCGATGAAATCTTGGTTCGCTTTGGCGACGATGTATTACGCGAAGGAAATCTGGACCGCGCCAAGTTGGCTGAAATTGTCTTTAACGATGGCATAGCTCGCAAGGATTTAGAGGCGATTACTCACCCCAAGATTCGGGCCGCTTTTGATGAGGTTGTCGCTGGGCTCGCCTCGGAGGCGATTCTCGTGAGCCAGATCCCGCTGCTAGCCGAGAGTGATTATCCCTACCCCTTCGACTTCGTGGTGACTGTCAGTGCTAGCGAGGATACTCGCCGAGCCCGACTCATTAAACGCGGAATGAAGGATTATCAGGTGACACAACGAATGCAGGCTCAGGCCACAGATGCGCAGCGCGCGGCGATAGCTAATGCGATTCTGGTCAACGACGGTAGCGAAGATGATTTGTTGCGCCAAGTAGAAAATCTTTATGCAGATCGCCTCTACCCTGCCCGAATGGGGATGTAGTGCGTCCAATTTCAGATTTACAACGGAAAGTTAAACCCTTCGAAGTAATCAGCGATTACATTCCATCCGGAGATCAGCCGACGGCGATTGCCGATCTCACCCGGCGAATTGAAGCGGGGGAGCAAGATGTTGTTCTCTTGGGTGCCACCGGTACCGGAAAGTCCGCCACAACCGCGTGGCTCATCGAACAATTGCAACGGCCTACCTTGGTTCTCGCCCCCAATAAAACTTTGGCGGCACAGCTAGCAAATGAATTTAAGGAACTCCTTCCCAATAATGCGGTCGAATACTTTGTTTCCTACTACGACTATTACCAACCAGAAGCCTATGTTCCACAATCAGATACCTTCATCGAGAAGGATTCCTCGGTTAATGAAGAGGTAGAACGACTGCGTCACTCGGCTACCAACTCACTTCTCACTCGACGCGATGTGATTGTGGTTGCGACGGTCTCGTGCATTTACGGTTTGGGAACGCCGCAGGAATATGTCGATCGCATGATCCGGCTGCGCGTGGGTGAGTCCATAGAACGCAATCAACTGCTGCGTCGCTTCGTGGATATTCAATACAAGCGCAACGATATGGCCTTCGAGCGGGGGACTTTCCGCGTCCGCGGAGATACCGTCGAAATTATTCCGATGTATGAAGAGCATGCCATCCGTATCGAGATGTTTGGCGATGAGATCGAAAAGATCATGACGCTGCATCCTTTGACCGGTGAGATCATTCGTGATGAGACCGAGATGTATATATTTCCCGCCTCACACTATGCGGCGGGCGACGAAACCATGAAGCGCGCGATCGTGGATATTGGTGAGGAGATGGAAGAGGCTGTTCTCAAATTTGAAAAGGCGGGCAAGCTTCTAGAGGCGCAGCGCCTGCGCATGAGAACCACCTTTGATATCGAAATGATGCAACAGTTGGGATTCTGCAGCGGAATTGAAAACTATTCGCGTCATATCGATGGCCGTGGCGCAGGCTCGCCCCCTAACTGCCTGCTCGACTATTTCCCGGAAGATTTTCTCGTCGTCATTGATGAATCACACGTCACGGTTCCGCAGATCGGTGCGATGTACGAAGGAGATGCCTCTCGAAAGCGGACCCTAGTTGAGCATGGATTCCGCCTTCCTAGCGCGATGGATAACCGGCCACTTCGTTTTGATGAGTTTCTTACCCGCAAGGGACAGACCGTTTATCTCTCTGCGACCCCGGGCAAGTACGAAATGGCAAAGGTCAATGGGGATGTGGTCGAGCAGGTTATTCGCCCTACTGGACTCATCGACCCAGCAATCATTCTCAAACCCATTAAGGGCCAGATTGATGATCTCGTAGCAGAGATTAACTTACGTGCCGAACGGAACGAGCGCGTACTTGTTACAACGCTGACGAAGAAGATGTCCGAAGATTTAACGGATTACCTTCTCGGGCTTGGGATAAGGGTGCGCTACCTGCACTCCGAAGTAGATACCTTGCGTCGCGTAGAGCTACTGCGCGAGCTGCGCTCTGGCGAATATGATGTTTTGATCGGTATCAACCTTTTGCGCGAAGGACTCGATCTTCCAGAAGTTTCTCTCGTTGCAATCCTCGATGCTGATAAGCAAGGATTCCTGCGATCGGCCACCTCATTGATTCAGACCATCGGACGTGCCGCCCGAAATGTTTCCGGCGAAGTTCATATGTATGCCGACAGCATCACACCCGCAATGGCACAGGCAATCGATGAGACAAACCGGCGCCGCGCCAAGCAAGTTGCCTACAACTTAGAAAATGGCATTGATCCAACTCCTTTGCGCAAGAAGATCGCTGATATCACCGATCTGATCACC
>CAIPQX010000152.1 GCA_903867285.1 uncultured Actinomycetes bacterium
CCATTTAGTTCGGTCTTCGACAATGGGTTGCCGCAAGAGAAGTGGGAGTTCATTAAGGAAGGAAAATTGCACGGACTTGTGTCTACTCGTTCGGTGGAGAAAGCCACGGGAATTGCTTATGGCTCGGGCGGCGACAATGTCATCATGGATATACCTGGCGGCAGCGGGGATTTAAATGCACAGATTTCTAAGGTTAAGAGTGGGTTACTACTCACGACGCTCTGGTACATCCGCATGGTCGATCCCGTCACGAGCTTGCTGACCGGTCTAACGCGAGATGGCGTCTATGAGATCAAAGATGGCGAAGTCATCGGCGCAGTAAACAACTTCCGCTGGAACGAATCGCCCGTCGATTTGCTCGGCAGAATTGCATCGGCTGGAGCCACCAAGGTAACTGCCACGCGCGAATTTGAAGATTTGGGTCGAACCGCCACTCCAGACGTCATCTTCGATGACTTCAACATGTCCACGGTGAGCCAGGCCAACTAGTTCGGCAAATTACTCGCAATTTCTCCTTCCAAAACCTCTTTGCTAGTGTTTGACTCGGTCAAGAGCATCGACATATAGCCCCGGCTCGTCGATCAGCAACCCTCCTCCGCGGTGGGGTGCTCCGGGTGAGGACCAGGCCGGAAAGTCTGGCAAGCGCGGGCACCATGCCCCGTATTTAGCAGAGCCCTACTCTGCCCGAAAGGTGCTACATATGAAGAAGAAAATAGGTATCGCAGTCACTGTCGCTGCACTCGTTGGATCAATCTCCCTCGGATTCACCACGACCGCATCTAACGCTGCAACCCCATCACTTCCCACCCTCACAAAGGGATTTTTAACAATCGGAACCGATGATCCTGCCTACACACCATGGTTCGATAGCAATAAGCCAACAAATGGCAAGGGCTTCGAATCAGCAGTGGCTTTCGCGGTAGCAAAGCAACTGGGCTACCCAGCATCAAAGGTGAAATGGGTAAAGGCGCCATTCAATACCGTTATTCAACCTGGCAAGAAGAAATTTGATTTTGATATCAACGAAGTTTCAATTACACCAGAGCGCGCAAAGGCGGTTGACTTCTCAACCGGCTACTACGACGTTGCCCAAGCGTTGGTCACGACTAGCAAGTCGAAGATTGCAAAGGCTAAGAGCATCGCAGATTTGGCTAATGCCAAACTCGGCGCATCTGTCGGAAGTACCTCCTACGCAACGATCACCGGTGTCATCAAGCCAAAGGCCAAGCCTGCCGTCTTTGATACCAACGACATTGCGACACAAGCCCTTATCAATGGTCAGATCGATGGGCTTGTCCTCGACTTGCCAACTGCTTTCTATGTTGCAGCAGCTTCACTCAAAGATGGCCTGATCGTCGGTCAATTCGCCCCTAAAGCGGGAAGCGACCAATTCGGTCTGGTTCTCACCAAGGGAAGCGCATTAACTAAGTCGGTTTCTGCCGCTGTTGACGCACTGCGCGCTAACGGAACACTCAAGGCACTTGCCGCGAAGTGGCTCTCAAATACGGCTGGAGCACCTGTCCTCAAGTAGTTTAATCCCCTACTTGTAAACGGAGACCCGATGACCTACCAACCTTCCCCGCTGCGCTTGCAGCGTGAAGCTGCTAGGCGTCGGGTCTCTCGTCAATCAACACTTGTTGCACTTATAAGTACCATCGCAATCGCCAGCGTTCTAGTGATTGTTGTAACCGGTGCACCGGGATTTAAACTCGTTAGACAATCATTTTTCAGTTGGCATTATGCGGTCTCTGCATTCCCGCATGTCCTATCTGGACTCTGGCTCAACCTGCGCGTTATGGTCATTGCCGAAATCTTCGTCCTGATCCTCGGATTGTTAATAGCGTTGGCGCGAACATCTCATTCGCCCATCCTCTATCCGATACGGCTGATGGCGACTATTTACACCGACATATTCCGCGGGTTGCCCCTTCTTCTCGTTCTGTTTCTCGTTGGCCTGGGAGTACCAGGGTTACAGATTTCTTGGATAACTAACTCCGCAGTTGTACTCGGCACAACATCATTAGTGCTGACCTACTCCGCTTATGTCGCCGAAGTTATCAGAGCCGGAATCGAAGCGGTGAATCCAGCGCAGCGCATGGCAGGACGAGCTCTTGGGCTAACCCAATCTCAGACCCAGAGTTATGTGGTACTGCCACAAGCACTCCGCAAGGTCGCACCTCCTTTGCTCAACGACCTAGTATCGCTGCAGAAAGATTCGGGGTTGATCTCCGTTCTCGGTGCTATTGATGCCATTAGATCTGCAGGTATTGAAACCGCGCAATCATTTAACTTCACTCCCTATGTAGTGGCTGGTGCACTCTTTGTTGCCCTCACAATTCCACTTACCCGTTTCACCGATTGGCTCACCCGAAAACAGGATCGCGCTCGCGTGCAGCAGGGCCAGTGGTAGCAATGACAAAAACAATGCTCGAAGTCAAAAACCTTCGCAAAAGTTATGGTGCAGATTTAGTCTTGCATGACATCTCGGTCGCTTTAGCCGAACACGAAGTAAAAGTTTTGGTCGGTGCCAGCGGCTCCGGAAAGTCCACTTTGTTACGAGCCATCAACCTTCTCGAAGGAATCGACGATGGCCAGGTACTTCTAGATGGGCAAGACATCACGGCGGTGAAGGTAAATCCCGATGAAATTCGCTCCCAAATCGGATCAGTATTCCAATCCTTTAACTTGTTCCCCCATCTCAATGTCCTGCAGAACATCACACTGGCGCCTCGCAAAGTTCATGGTGTAGCCAAAGAAGAAGCCGAAGCCCATGCCATGCAGATGCTCGAACGCTTTGGGTTAGCCGACAAAGCCAAGCAATACCCTGATCTTTTGAGCGGTGGACAACAACAACGGGTTGCCATCTTGCGTGCAGTAATCACAAAACCAAAAGTTTTACTGCTAGACGAAGTAACGAGCGCACTTGATCCAATTTTGATTGCTGAAGTATTGGCGTTGATATCGGAACTCAAAGCAGAGGGAATGACGATGATGATCGCCACGCATGAGATGGGTTTTGCCAAGCGGGTTGCTGATCAAGTTTTATTCTTACACCACGGTCAGATAGTTGAAGCGGGATCCGCAAAAGAAATCTTAGAGAATCCAAAGACTCCAGAACTTCAGAACTTTCTCAGCGCACTGCGAGAAGCTGGCCGACTTTAGTCTTTATCGCCCTTGCCACGCGCTTCATCGATCTTGGCTTGCGTTAAATGCGGTAGCGCAAAATATGCGACGGCTAAACCGAGCAATGCACCAAGCAGCATCGGCGTGCGCAGCGCAAACCCGCGCGAAAATAGATGCAATGAAATTGTTACCAATACTCCCCCAATAACTGCACCTATAGGTTGACTGCCCAAGGCGAAGAAACGGTAGACGCTATTCACGCGACCCAAAATTTGATCTGGAATAATTTCCTGGCGCATCGAAACCGTTACGACGTTCCAGAGTATTGCAAAGAACATTTCGACTGCAGATATGAACCAGACCAATTCCCATACCGGTGAAAAAGCCATGGCAACGAGAAAGACCGGAGAGCCAAGAATGACGAGCTTGAGAATAAATGCTCGGCCGAATCTTTTGATGATTCGACCTGCCAAGAGACCACCTAGTGCGCCGCCAAAAGCACCGCCGGTACTTAAAAGGCCAAAGGTGAGCACCGAAGTGTGCAAGTTCTCTTGAGCAAAGAGAATGAATACCGAAAAGCCCAGTGCGTTAAGGCCGTTGATGGAACCCAAGATAAATGCCAGTGGTCGCAAAAATGGATGGTGCCAGAGCCAACTTAGACCCTCTTTCAACTCCGCTTTGAAATCTGGTTTCACCTCTGAAATCGCCTGCTTCTTGATCATGGCTGAGGCGATCAAAGCAATCAAGCCTGCCGATGCAAAGAAACTAGCCCCGTCAAACACTAGAGGGGCAAAGACTGAAATGCTTAACAACACCGAAGCTAGTGGTGGTCCCATGAAATTTTGCATTAAAGATTCTGATGTCCACATACGACCGTTAGCGGTTTCCAGTTGATCGGTGTCGACTATGAGCGGAATAAATGTTTGGGATGCGCCGTTGCCTAGAACTTCTCCGCAGCCAAGCAGGAAAGTTGCCGACAGAAGCAATAGATATAGGCCCACATGAGTGTGGATAAGGGTGGTGTGAGAAATGCTTCGCACCACGTGAATTGATGACTCGTTGCCCCAAATAGAGAACGCAACCACCAGAGTTACTACTCCCCGCAATACATCTGTGAAAACGATGACACTTCTGCGAGGGAATCGATCAATAAATACTCCGGCCGGCAGACTAAATACCAACCAAGGCATTGTTGCCATCAATCCGATAATTGAAAGGAGTAGCGGCGAACGAGTTATTGAGGATGCAATCCACGGATAGGCAACCGCCGAAACTCCGTTGCCAAGATTGGAAAGCGCGCTGGCTGCAAAGAGCTTCTGATATGAACCGGGAAGCCGCTTTCCCTTCATTACTTTGCTACAGCCCGCTCGCTGAGTGACTTGAGCGCACGAAGGCCGTCCGAGGGCCAGACAGCAACAGTCGTAATACTGCACGGCAAGATATCGACGTGGTACATACTTTCGAGTGAAGCCTGCATCGCATAAGCAGCGATCGCACGAATCACAATGTTGTGTGTGACTACGCAGAGCTTCTTCCCGGGATAGCGCTCTACCAAATCGTTGATACCAGCCTCAACGCGCGAATACACTTCGGCGTAGGATTCCCCGCCGCCCGCACGATGCGAGGGCGATGCGAGCCACCCCTCCCAATCCTCCGGATACTTCTCTTTAATTTCAGATGGGATCAACCCTTCCCAATTCCCAAAGTCAATCTCTACCCAGAGATCGTCGAAGATTGGGTCGAGTCCAGTGACATCAGAAATCTCTTTAGCGGTCATCATCGTTCGCATAAGCGGCGAAGCAATTAACAGATCTGGCTTACGCGCGGCGATCTCTTTTGCAACAGCCTGTGCCTGCCCGATTCCCGTCTCTGTTAGCGGCGGGTCCATGGGACCTACACCAGAGAATCTGCGCGTCGGAGTCAGCAAGGTTTCGCCGTGACGAACAAACCAGAGCGTGGTCGGGACTTCGGGGGAAACCAAACGCTCGGTTAGGTAGTTCAAGATTGGCTTTGATGCCGCACCTGCCTCACCATCAAGGGCTTTGTTAGCAAGTCGATCCGCATGAAAATTCTCTTCGCGTGGAATCCATTGAAATGTAATGAGCTCCATCAAGTGAATCGATCGAGCCTCTTTCGCAAGTTCACGCATCGTCGGGTGCTTAATCTGCCAACGACCCGACATCTGCTCAACAACCAGTTTAGAATCCATCTTTACATGAATTGTTGCGAGCGGATCTAGTTCATGCGCTTTTCGCAAGCCCGCAATCAGGCCCGAATATTCGGCAACGTTGTTTGAGGCGATGCCCAAGGTGTCATACAACTCGGCAAGTAGTAAGCCATTTTCCGAGACGGTTGCACCGTAAGCGGCCGGTCCTGGATTTCCGCGAGAGCCACCATCTGCGGTGACAACGAAATCGCGGGCCATCTAGATTCTCACCAAAATTCGACGGCATTCCTCACAGCGAATGACTTCATCTGCTTCTAGCCCCTTGATGCGCTCGATCTCGATGGCATTGATCGATAGATGGCAGCCATCGCACTTATTGCCGATCAAAAGTGCTGCACCGACTCCAAAAGCAGAGGTGCGAACCTTGTCATAAAGAGTCACTAAGGCTTCATCAATCTGAGGAGCAAGGGCAGCTCTTAACACCGCTAGTTCCGCCAAATTCTTATCGATCTCGGCTTTGGCATTCTCAAAACGAATATTGAGTTCGAGTTCCAACTTCTTCAACCCAACTTGATCATTCAATAATTCATCTACGCGAGCTTTGACGCCATCGTATTTCAACAAAATTTCTAACTCACTATCTTCAAGATCACCCTTGCGTTTGGCCAACGTCACAAGTTCGTGCTGAAGTTGCTCCAAATCCTTTGGAGTTCCAGTACCTGAATTGAGACGACTTTCATCTTTCTTCATTCGGTCGTCAACTTGTTCGACATCCATCTCACTGCGCCGCAGCTCGATAGCCACATCAGCTAATTCGGTCTCAACAACGGTGAGTTCAACGGCGGTATTTTCTAGGCGGGTATGAATCGCGGCGATCTGCTCAATTTCTGGAAGCCCAGCGAGTTTGACTTTAGCCTGGGTGATCTGAGAATCGATCATCTGCAGTTCAATCAGAAGATTTTGGTCCTCAGGGGTTGCCTTCACCAAAGCTCCAATCGTCGTGCCATATGTAAATTGAGTTACCGTACTTTAACCGAGAAAGCGTACCCCTAACAATTTGGCGAATTTCCAACCATTTCTCCTCGCTTTCTACATACACCTCACTCGGAACCGCCGGGAAATCCTTTGGGAATTGAGCCTGGGGCTAAAGGGCCTGACGATCTCGCTTCACCATTCCACTTACTTCAATAAATCCATTGCTTCTATAAAATGAAACTAATTCGGGATCGCAGACGAGATCAATTCCATATATTGAACCAATATGTGACTCCATCGCTGAGAGGAGCGCAGAGCCAATACCTTGGTTCTGGAAATCGGAGCGAACCTCTAACAGCGGAATGAAGGCAAAGAGGACTTTGTCCGTGAGGGCGGTAATTAGTCCAACGACTTCACCATCGGCTATTGCAAATATTAACTCAGCCGCCGCGAAGTGATTTTTTACAATTGAGTATTCTGGTTTAGTTGGCCAGCCCACGAAGAAACTCTCGTGGCTCGATGCCTCATACAGTGCTGGACTATTCAGGACGAGATCCATGGTTGAATACTATTAAAAGCTCAAACCTATTTTAGTTAAATGCAGTAGCGGGTTTGTGGAATCATTGCGCCATGAGCACCATCCGCCACGCGACCCCAGCTGACAAAGAGGAAGTTGTCGCAATTTGGAGTGCTTGTGATCTTGTAAAACCGCAGAATGATCCCTTCGAAGATTTCGATCTAGCGTTGCAGACCAAAACCTCGACAGTTCTCGTTCTCGAGGAAAACAAAGAATTACGTGGCGCAGTCGTCGTAGGACTTGATGGCCACCGCTCCTGGTTCTACTATCTGGCAGTTATGCCAGCGTTTCAAAGCCTTGGCTACGGCCACCAACTTGTTGACGCGTTAGAAAGTTGGGCTATTGGACAAGGGGCACCCAAAACAATGCTTATGGTTCGAACGTCCAATGCCAAAGTTATTGGATTTTACGAGAAGCTTGGCTACAAGATAGAAGAGACTTCAGTACTTGGAAAACGTTTATGAGAGGTTTGTGATGTCAGAATACCTTGAGATGACTCAAGCGGAGCAAATTGCCCTCCTTGATGAATTTGCACGTGATGTCCTCGTCCAATACGGACTTTCGGCAAAGAGTCTCGAATGTGTAAATCATCAATTCAACACAACTTTCAAATTCACGACTCCAGATGACAAAACGTATGCAATGAGAATTAGTACCAATTCTCGCAAATGGCCCGAACACATTTGGGCCGAATCCCAGTGGCTCTTGAAACTTGCTCGAGAGGGCAGCATCACGGCCCCCATCCCGATTCTCAATTTGCAGGGGGAACCTTTTTCAAATCACTATTTCTTCTACCAAGGTGGAAACCTTGATGTCGTCATATACCCCTGGCTAGAGGGCGAAGTTGTCGATGATGATCCGACAGAAGAACAACTCTTTGAACTGGGCAAGGCAATGGCCACCATGCACAAGTTAAGTAAAGACTGGAAACCCGAAGGGTATGCAAACTTCCTTCCCATTGATAAGCCGCTAATGGTCAAACGCGACAACCTCTTTACCTTTGCCGAAAGCCATATTGACCCGGAAATTTTCAAAATTTTTGTGGAAGTAAACCTGCGAGCGACGAAATTATTTGACGCGCTGAGAGAGCGCTTCGAGCCTCAACTAATACATGCCGACCTGCACTTTGGAAATGTCATTTGGCACGACAATAAGATGTCGATTCTTGATTTTGATGATGCCGGTATTGGATTTCTCTTGCAAGACTTGGCCATATCAATCTTCTACCTGCGAAACGATCGCGAACGCGAAAAGCACCTAATTTCGGGATATGAGTCGGTCGCTCCATTTCCATCTTATGAACAAGGGGAACTAGAACTTCTCATCGCCTCACGCTCTTTAACGCTTCTCAACTATCTCTTCGAAACCACCACGGCAGATGACCTTGCCTTGATCCCAGGTTATGTAGAGAAGACCGGGCGCCGCTTAAAGCACTTTCTGGATACGGGAGAATTCGCCCTCCTTCCGTGACGATTTAAACTTCTGGTTAGTAGACCCGTTCAGTCGCGTGTGCTAATTTCAGACATGATCAAATTAGGCTACATCGTCATTGACTGTAAAGACACTGCGAGTATTTCTAAATTCTGGGAGTCTGTCCTCGGGTGGAAAGTCACCTATGTTGATGAAACCGGCGCGATGCTCGAAAACAGCGTCAAGCTCGAAGATGGTGAGAAATTTCCTCCCATCCTTTTCTATAAAAACCCCGATCAAAAGTCAGTAAAGAATCGGCTTCATTTTGATTTATCACCCGATGATCAAGCGGCTGAAGTCCTACGCATTGAAGGTTTAGGTGGAAAGCGCATTGAAATCGGACAATCGGCGGACCCCGCAACTACGTGGGTGGTCATGGCAGATATTGAAGGCAATGAATTTTGTGTTTTAAAGAGCCCTGAAGGCGCATCTTAAATCTCTATTTCTTTGGTGGGCAGCGAGGGTTTCGAACCCCCGACATCTTCGGTGTAAACGAAGCGCTCTACCGCTGAGCTAGCCGCCCGGTAGTGAGTGCCCCACTGTACCTGAGGATGTGAGGCACACCAAAATATCGTGCTGAATTCTGGCTAATGACTAAAGGGCAGCGAGCGCACTCTTGTAATCGACGATATTCCGAGCATCACCCATGCCATTGAGGACCTGCCAGCGCAGGATTCCCTCTTTATCGATGATGAATGTACCGCGGAAGGCACACCCGCGCTCAGCATTGAAAACTCCGAAGGCTTCAGTTACTGCGCCGTGAGGCCAGAAATCAGAGAGGACTGGGAAGTTGTAATTCTCTTGTGCGGCAAATACCTTCTGCGTAAATGCTGAGTCGCAAGAGACCGCAAGAAGTTCAACGCCATCATTTTGGAATGCTGAAAGGTCATCGCGAAGTGCGCAGAGCTCGCCGGTGCAGGTACCAGTAAAAGAGAATGGATAGAAAACTATGACGACGTTCTTCTTACCTTTAAAGGAGGACAAGGTAACTTTTTCGCCGAATTGATTGTTGAGGGTGAAATCTGGAGCGGCTTGGCCGATGGTCAAAGACATTTAATCCACTTTCCTAACGTTTGGCACTCTTTCGAGCAACTAATTTTGTTGCAGTCCAATTCGGTGCAACTAAAAACGAGACTGTTTGCGTTAGGCCAGCCGTTGGAGCGGAATCTTGAATATCGCTCGGTTCGACGTGTCCTGCAATGCCAACTTTAGGGGTTAATAACCAAATCGGCCCATTTTCGCTTAGGTAGGTCAGCGCATCGACGAGATCATCAACGAGATCCCCATCACCTTCGCGCCACCAGACGAATACAGCATCAACAACTTCATCGAGATGGCCGCTCAGTAGATTTGAACCAATCTTCGCCTCGATGGCATGGCGCAATTGATCGTCGCAGTCGCTGTCATAGCCGACTTCAAGTATTAACTCACCGGGGACCAGCCCAAGGCGTTCAATACTCACCGCTAACCCCTGTGGGGAGTTCACCAGAACCTCCAGAATTCCTCGGGTGGGATTTTGGCGCTTATCCCCTGGCTCCCGCCCAGGATGGGGCGAGTAGGAGTAGTCCACTCAACTTCTCGCGTGAGCGCAAGCCCTTTGATGTGAATAAACTCCTCCCATGAGCGAAGCGAGCGGATTCAACCAATTCATCGATACCCCGAATAATCTGATCGATCAGTTGGTCGATCTGGACCCTTCGGAGACCGCTGAATGGAAAGCCTCACTCGACTCGCTGCTCCAGAGCGCCGGTCCTACACGCGCCCGTTACATCATGCTCTCGCTCCTGCAGCATGCCCAAGAGAATAAGTTGGGTGTCGGCGCACTGCGCACCACCGATTACATCAACACAATTCCTACCAACCGCGAGCCAGATTTTCCGGGCGATGAAGCGCTCGAGCGCCGCATCCGCGCCATCGTCCGCTGGAATGCGGCGATCATGGTGCACCGCGCGCAGCGACCTGGTGTCGGCGTCGGCGGACACATCTCTACCTTTGCATCATCGGCCTCGCTCTATGAGGTTGGGTTCAACCACTTCTTCCGCGGCCAAGAACATCCCGGTGGCGGAGATCAGATTTTCTTCCAAGGACATGCCAGCCCAGGAATGTACGCCCGCGCATTTGTTGAAGGACGATTGACCGAACATCAGATGGATGGCTTCCGCCAAGAACTTTCCCATTCCGGTGGCGGGCTTTCTTCTTATCCGCATCCGCGTTTGATGCCAGAGTTCTGGCAGTTCCCTACCGTTTCCATGGGACTCGGCCCGATCAACGCAATTTACCAAGCGCGCTACAACCGCTACCTGGCCGGCCGGGGAATTAAAGATACTTCGGATCAAAATGTCTGGGCCTTCTTGGGCGATGGCGAGTGCGATGAGCCAGAGACGCTGGGTGCGATCAGTCTTGCTGCACGCGAAGGACTCGATAACCTCAACTTTGTTATCAACTGCAACTTGCAACGCCTCGATGGTCCGGTACGTGGAAACGGAAAGATCATTCAAGAGCTCGAATCAATATTCCGGGGCGCGGGCTGGAACGTCATCAAGGTCGTATGGGGTCGCGAATGGGATGAACTCCTTGCCAACGATCGCGAAGGCGCACTAGTCGATTTGATGAACCGCACCACCGATGGTGATTACCAGACATTTAAAGCTGAAAGCGGCGCCTATGTTCGCGAAAACTTCTTCGGCCGTGATCCTCGTACCGCAGCGCTGGTAGCTGGCTGGAGCGATGAGAAGATCTGGGGTCTTAAGCGCGGTGGCCACGATTACCGCAAACTCTTTGCCGCTTATAAAGCTGCTACCGAAAAGAATGGCAAGCCAACTGTAATTTTGGCGAAGACCATCAAGGGTTGGACTTTGGGCTCGCACTTCGAAGCGCGTAACTCGACGCACCAGATGAAGAAGATGACACACGAAGATCTGATTCAGTTCCGCGACACTTTGCATATTCCGCTTCCTGATTCTGCAATCGATGCCAAGGTGCCTGCTTATTACCATCCTGGCGTTGAATCACCTGAATACAAGTACATGATGGAACGTCGCCGCGAACTTGGCGGATCAGTGCCATCTCGCCGCAAGATTTCTCGTCCGCTGCCACAGCCAGCTGATTCCACGTATGACTCAGTCAGGCGTGGTTCCGGGCAACAAGAAGTCGCCACAACAATGGCATTCGTACGTCTGCTTAAGGATCTTGTTAAGGATCCGGAGATCGGCAAGCGCTTTGTTCCGATCATTCCTGATGAGGCACGTACCTTTGGGCTAGATAGCCTCTTCCCAACTCTCAAGATCTATTCACCGCTCGGTCAGACCTATGCCGCAGTGGATCGTGAATTGATGTTGTCATATAAGGAATCAACCTCTGGTGTGATCTTGCACGAAGGTATCAATGAGGCGGGATCTACTGCTTCATTCACCGCAGTCGGTTCTTCGTACTCAACCCATGACGAGCCAATGATTCCTATCTACATCTTCTATTCGATGTTTGGATTCCAACGTACCGGCGATGCCTTCTGGGCTGCTGCCGATCAGTTGTGTCGTGGCTTTGTTGTCGGAGCTACTGCGGGCCGCACCACTCTTAACGGTGAAGGCTTACAACACGAAGATGGTCATTCTCCACTTCTCGCATCGACCAACCCAGCGGTTGTTGCTTACGATCCTGCCTTCGGATACGAAGTCGGACATATCGTCAAAGATGGTCTGCGCCGCATGTATGGCGAGAACAGCGAAAATATTTACTACTACTTGACCGTCTACAACGAGCCTTACATGCAGCCTGCAGAGCCAGAGAACTTAGATATCGAAGGTCTGCTCAAGGGTATGTACTTGTACTCGCCAGCCGCGAAGAAGGGCAAGAACGAAGTCAACATTATGGCTTCGGGAGTTGCTCTCAACTGGGCGATCAAAGCGCAACAGTTACTTATGGATGATTTTGGTATCAAGGCCGACGTCTGGTCTGTTACCTCATGGAACGAGCTGCGTCGCGACGGCCTAGAAACCGATCGCCACAACTTGCTCAATCCCCACGATCAGCGTCTGGCTTTTGTAACCCAGAAACTCGAAGTATTCGAGGGTCCGGTCATCGCCGTCAGCGACTTTATGCGCGCGGTGCAGGATCAAATTGCTCCTTGGGTCCCACAGGACTTCTACTCCCTCGGTACCGATGGATTTGGAATGTCAGATACCCGTGGCGCGCTTCGTCGGCACTTCAAAGTCGACGCCGAGTCAATCGTGGTTGCCACTCTTGCCCAACTCGCCAAGAACGGTGAGATTAAGGCAAAGGTAGTTCAAGAGGCGATCGATAAGTATCAGATCAACGATGTAACTGCCGCAGATGCTGGCAACACCGAAGGTTCTGGCTGATCCGCTAAGCGTTTACTTTCTTAGGGCCTAGTTTTGTGAAGAACGAGAGCGCGATCATGAGCACTCCCGGGATCATCAGGCCATAGGTAATAGAAGTAATTTGTACAACCCACGAGATCAAGAGCTTTACGAAGAGCGTCAGAACTGCAAGCGCCAGACCCATCTGAGCCACCACTACTCCTCCAGGAAAATGAGAGCGTTGGCTGGCGATCTGCGTTAGGACGCCAGCGAAGAAGGATCCGCCGAGTCCCCCGATAAAGAAACCAATAATTTCAAAGGAAAATGCCAGACCAAAATTGTGACCGGCAAAATACTTGGCCAGAAGTAGAAAAATGATAAAACCTGCACCACCAATACGAGACGAAATGCGAATCCAATAGGTTTCGGGCTGAATTGCGAGCAACCGATGAATCCCCAGACGACCAATAACCATGCCAATCATGAAGATTAAATATGGAACGATGCTGAGAGTTGTGCTCGCCTTGATCTCTTGATGCGAAGAGAGAGTCACCCAGTCGTTCGTGGAGAACTCGACCATGACTGCACAGACATAAGCGATTGCAATATAGCGATCTGTCGTGAGCATCGACCAGGTATCTCGAATTCTTATGGTGTCATCTTCAGATGGCTCCTCAGAGCCTTTAATCAAGAATGGTCGCATCCGGAAGATCGAAACCATCGTCGCGACAAAGAGGATTGCCATGAGCACATCAATGTGCCACGCCAAGGAAACGTGAGATGTTATGGAGATCGAGAGAATCGTGGTTAAAAGAGTTCCGACGCTCCACGCGCCATGGAGGCGAGGAATGGCCTTCTCGCCACTGAGAAGTTGACGCTTCAAGGCTTGATCGTGAATCGCGATGTTGTATCCGTTAAATCCAACTCCCAAAACAATATTCATGAGGATGTAGATCCATAGGGAGTGAATATGAGGGATCACGGCGACAGGTCCGTAAAGAAATATGCCGGTGCCGATCAAGACAGGCCCGACGCCTAAGCGATGTGCGAGTTGGCCTACAAACATAAATGCTAAAACAGCTCCGACAGCTCCTAGGCTAACGAGCACTCCAAAAGTGCCATTGTTCACGTTGAGATTATGTTTCAGATCCGGAGAACGCGAAGCCAGGCTGAGAGCCGCAACCCCAAAATAAAAGAAGAAGAGAATCTGGTGACGTCGTTCTCGAGGAGTGACAATCAAGGTCAAAAGAGGGCACTCGCTAACTGTTGTCGGGCGCGAATCAGAATTGGATCTGCTGGGTCTACCAATGCGAACAACCCTACAAGGTGTTCGCGGAGCGCTTTACGTTCCTCTCCACTTGCCTGCTTTACCGCTGCGATCAGACGAGCGAATGAGGCTTCAAAATTTCCTTGGGCGATCTCGCAATCTGCTGCCTGTTGTGCGAGAGCGATATCAGCGGGGCGGAGATTTGCTTGCGAAATAATTGCCGCAGAATCTAAGCCATCGATGCGATGGAGCAGCTCAACTTGAGCAAGCCCAAGAAGGGCAAGCGGATTGCTGGGAGCGCGATTTAACCATTCACGATAGGCGGCCTTAGCACCGGCAAAATCGCCAGATTCCAGCGCCTCTAGCGCCTTTATCTCTTCTGGTTCCAACTTCTCTTCCACAGCACCTGCAGGCTCGGCGGTAACCGATCCAACACCGCGCTCGGCGGCCAAGGACAAAACCTTATCCACCACCAACCGCAACTGGGGCACAGTCGGAACCGTTTCAAAGAGTGGAACCACTTGCTCTTGAATAATTGCGAGCGCCAGTGGCACGGTCTGCACCTGTAACGCTTGGGCTACCTCTGGTTCCAGATCAACATTGACATTACCGAGCAGCCAGCCGGCACCTTCGGCTCTTGCTGAGTCATCTTCATACATCTTTCCGAGCGCCGCCATCACGGATTGTGATTGGGCAGAGCGCGCTGACCAGCAGATCAAAATAACTACCTGCGCATGCGATGCCGGTAACACATCCTGCATCAGATTTGATTGGGTAATAGAAATACCGGATAACTCTGCGGCCGACACTGGATTCTTTAACGCGCTCAAGTCGAATGCGGAACCGAAATTTTTAGGAAGAGAACTCATTCACCGCTACCGCTTCCTCTTGTCTTGGTATGTTTCTAAATGGCAGGATAGATCGAATGTAATCCTCAGTGGCAAAGGTTATGCCTAAATCTTTACCTGCTTGTTCACCCAGATACCAACGGTGCTCCAGGATCTCGTGGAACATCTGTGCCGGCTCGACTCGACCACGTAAATCTTCCGGAACCATATCAATCACGCGATGGTAGGTCTCTGTCAACCAACGGCGAGCGCTATCGTCAATTGGCGGTAACGGCTTCTTCTCACGTCCGCGGAAACGGTCGAAAGAGGCGAGCAGGCGCTTGGCTTGTAGCTCTTCGGCGTGCAACCCCATCAGTTCATAGAGACGGTTTTGGTGATAACCCGCAGCTACAAGCTTTGGAGAGAATTTGAGAGCCCCCTTTTCTCCATCGAGAGTGACCTCAACCTCTTCAACGGCAAAGCCCAGATCCTGGACGGCGCGCATCGCCTTTTCAACGGCATGGCGATCGCTGGGATCGAGCACCTGCGGCTCTTTGAGCATCGACCAGAGGCGGCGGTAGCGTGAAATCACGCGATCGGCGGCGCGAATTGGATCCATCCCTGGATGTAGGAGCCCCGCGACCGCTAGGTCCTCTAGTTCGGCCGCCACGTTAAACTGGGCGATTTCCAAATCGTGCTCGCGCTGGCCATTGCTTAGACCCGGCTGGAACTCCCCAGTTTCGGCATCGACGAGGTAGGCCGCATATTCATTCGCATCCTGGCGGAAGAGGGTGTTGGAGAGCGAGCAGTCGCCCCACCAAAAGCCGAGGAGGTGGACACGTACGAGCAAGAGCGCGAGCGCATTGGCCATATTGTTAATCTCATGCGGGGTGACCTTGCTGCTCATGATGACTCGGTAGGGCAGCGAGAAGGGCAAATAGCGGGTCACAAGTGCCACCGGAAGGGGGTTGGCCTGATTATCAAGGCGGTTCTCGACAATGGCTACCGGCTCTACACACGGAGCATTTCGGTTATTTAGCTCTCGCAGAATCTTGTACTCCCGGGTGGCGAACTCTTCGACGGTCTCTTTTACCGCGAAGACATCCCGATCCCCTGGGCCAGTCCTGATTAATCGGACGATATGGCGCGAGATACCACGCATGCTGGTAAGACCAGGGTCCTCCGGCCAATCTTCAAGCTGCTTGCGCCACGGCAGATTGGCCAGGGCGAGCATGTCCTCGCTCAGACCCGTAATTCGCAGCTCGCTCACTGCCCTATCTTCTCGTATTATCAAACTATGGCGCTCAAGAAACCCTGGCTGCACTTTGGCAATAAGGCGAGCGATATGTCACAGCCCGAGCCAATCGTTTCTATGGGTACTCCCGGAGTCCCCGTCGATAGGGGTCATCCCTTCTATTTCGGCTTTTTAGCTGCTTCAGGTGCGGTCATCGCAATCACCATGCTCAAAGCCTTTGCCAGTGCTGGGCAGGTCTTTGTCCTCATCATTATTTCGCTCTTTCTCGCGGCTGGCTTAAACCCCTCGGTTGAATTCTTCCGTCGCCGCGGATTGAAGCGATCTCACGCGGTAATGGCCGTAGTCTTTTTCGTACTGGTCTTTGTTGGGATTTTTTCTGCCGTTGTAATTCCCCCCGCGATTACTCAAGTGGGAAATCTCTTTAAGAATGCCCCAAAGATTCTGGAAGATCTCAAATCAAATCGCATCCTGGGAGATCTCAACAAGCATTACGGAATCATCGACTCGTTACAGGCAAAGTTCAACGCTTCGATTCACGATGGCCAATATGTAATTTCTGCATTTGGTGGAGTAATTGGAGTCGGCAAGGCAGTTATCTCAGGCGCAGTTGCCGCCCTTACCGTATTAGTTTTGACACTCTATTTCTTGGCATCTCTGCCTAGCGTTACCGGCGCTGCTTACCGCTTCGTCCCAGCATCGCGCCGCGACAGAGTCTCAAGAATCACCGATGCGATCATCCTGCGAATCGGCGGATTCGTCAGTGGTCAAGTAACCGTTGCATTTATTGCGTCCATCTTTGGACTAATACTCGCGCTCGCCCTTGGTCTGCCATATCCATCAGCTATCGCAGTATTGGTATTTGTCTGCGGTGCGATCCCTCTTATCGGACATCTTCTCGGCGTAACCGTTGTAACTTTGATCGCGCTTAGCAAATCACCCACCGCAGCAGTTATTACGTTTATTTTATATGTCGCCTACATCCAAATCGAAAACTACTTGGTCATGCCGCGAATTATGCGCAGGTCGCTTTCGATGCCAGGAATAGTCACAATTATTGCGGCTCTCGTCGGCGTCAGCCTTCTCGGTGTTGTTGGCGGAATCTTGGCTGTGCCAATCGCAGCGGCTATCTTGCTTATTGTCGATGAAGTTGTATACCCGAAGGCCGATATCTCTTAATCAACACTTAACCTCACTCAAGCGTGATTTTTTCTCAAATGGGTGGCACTAGGAAATGAATCCCAAAGTAACTGCCACTCCCCCCGTCAGAACGCAATAACTATGATTAACTGCCTAAATGACTATGCATACTATCCAAACAGAAAATGGACGTACCCTTGAAGTTCTGACTTTAGGGTCCCCGTCAAAAGAGGCGGTCATTTTTCATCATGGCACCCCCGGTTCTTACAAGTCGGGAGCAGGTATGCATCTTTATGTTGAGTCACAGGGCGCATTTGTGATTTCTTATTCGCGCGCAGGATACGGGGACAGCAGTCGCAACAAAGGACGCACTGTGATTGATAATGTGAAAGATGTACAAGCGATTC
>CAIPQX010000153.1 GCA_903867285.1 uncultured Actinomycetes bacterium
AGCCAAAAAACTGGTTTTCAGCGATAAATCCGGCGGGAATTTCGCTATTTGGGGCGACAAATGTATTAACGAGGCGGGCACCTGAACCAACGCGTGCTGCTTGCCCAATGACCGAACCAACAATGATCGCTCCACTTTCAATTCTGGCACTGGATGCTATTAGCGATCCACCCTCAATCTGCGCCGAAGGATCAATATCTGCATCTCGTGCGATGAGCGATTTCGAGCTCCGTTTATACAAACCCTGGCCGAGCATCTCTTCGAAGGCGATCGATTGCGCCTTTCCAGATATCAAATCATTAGTGGCTTGCAAGAGCGCGGCCGGAGTTCCAATATCGAGCCAGTACGAAGAATCTAGGTATCCCAGAATCTTTGCGCTTTCAGCGAGAAGCCCAGGAAAGATTTCACGCTCAACGCTCACTGCTCGATCTCGCGGAATAGAGTCAATGACACCCCGGTTAAATATGTAGCAGCCGGCATTAATAATCTTTGTTGGCGGATTTTCCATCTTCTCATTGAAAGAAAGTATCCGGGAGCCAGAAATTTCGACAACGCCAAATGCACGCGCATCCGCAACTTCGGTGAGGTGCAGAGTTGCATCTGCATCCTCCGCAAGATGAAGATCCATGTGCGCGAGCAAGTCATGGCTGCTTAAAACATCACCATTGAAAACTACGATCGGTCCAGCGCCATGCAAAAGCTGTGCCGCATTAGCTATTGCGCCACCTGTTCCCAACGCTACTTTCTCAACCGCGTATGAGATCTTGATTCCAAAACGTTGACCATCTCCAAAATGAGGTTCGAAGATTTCAGCTAGGTAAGAAGTAGCAAGAACTATTTCAGTTATTCCGGCGGCTCGCGCCTTGGCAATTTGATGTTCTGCAAAGGGAATGCCAGCGACGGGCAGCATGGGCTTAGGTGTGCGGTAGGTCAGTGGTTGCAGTCGCGTTCCAAATCCGCCAACGAGCAAAATTGCCGATGTAGGCCGCCCGCGTTGCATCTGCAATTAACCGTGCATCCGCGCTGCAGCAGCAGCGATCTGCTGATCGGTTGCGGTCAGCGCGATGCGAACGTACTTTGAACCTGCCTCGCCATAAAACCCACCAGGAGTAACCAAAATTCCCTTCTCTGCCAAGAAGGATACCGAATCCATATCGCTCTCCCCGCGCGTACACCAGATATATAAACCAGCCGCGCTATGTTCAATGACAAAACCTAAAGCGGTCAGAGCTGGACGCAATAACTCGCGGCGCTGCGCATAACGCTGCGCTTGCTGGTGGACATGAACCTCATCTCCCAACGCTGCCACCATCGCTGCCTGAACCATCGTAGGAACCAGTAAGCCAGAGTGCTTGCGAATTTCACGAATTCTCGCGATCAAAACTGGATCACCGATGATCATTCCCCCGCGGTAACCCGCGAAATTGGAGCGTTTTGAAAGTGAGTGCAGGGCGATGAGATTTTTATTGTCGCCGGCGGCCACGTTGAGAATAGAGACCGGTTGGATACCATCGGTTAGAGCCGGAAAATTGAAATAGCACTCATCGCTCGCAATAACCGCGCCGGTCTTACGGGAGTATTCAATAGTCGCTTGCAACTCTTCCCTGGGGGAGATGCGCCCGGTGGGGTTCGATGGCGAATTAATCCAGACAAAGTCTGCAGCGGGCCATGATCTCGGATCGAAATCAACGGCGTGATGCTCTGCTTTAGCCAAGATGGCGCCCACTAAATATGTGGGATATGCGATCTTCGGATAGAGAACTGAGTTGGCCTCTAATTGTGTTGGTAGGTTTGCAACGACCTCTTTAGAGCCAATACTCGGCAAGACATCAAATTCGCCGGTAACTCCCAAAATATTGCTTGCCCAATCTCGCATTGCGGCTCGGAGAGCTGGTGAGCCAATGGTGAGTGGGTAACCCGGTGCATTTGCACTGGCTACTAGAGCGGCCTGAATGAAATCTGGTGTGGCATCAACGGGCGTTCCCACCGAAAGGTCGATGATCCCGTCTTTATATTCCCGTGCGCGCGCGCTGTAGGGAGCTAATACATCCCAGGGAAAATCCGGGAGTTTGATTCTTTACGCTCCAGCCTTAGGGAGTGCTACAACAGTTGGGTGATCGGAGTCCGATGCTCCAACTTTGCTGGCACCGCCGGGTGAACCAATAGTCTGGAAGAAAGCGGAGTTGATCTCGCTGTACTGCTTCCAGTCCGCGGGGACATCATCTTCATAATAAATCGCCTCGACGGGACAGACCGGCTCGCAGGCTCCGCAATCCACGCACTCATCGGGTTGGATATAAAGCATCCGATTGCCCTCGTAGATGCAATCAACAGGGCACTCCTCGATGCATGACTTATCTTTGACATCAACACAAGGCTCAGCGATTATGTAGGTCACGTCAATCCTTTCAAGTAGCGGTTCCAATTAACTGCGGAACAATAATAGGTAGAGAATAGTGGATACCAGAG
>CAIPQX010000154.1 GCA_903867285.1 uncultured Actinomycetes bacterium
AGCCCTGCTTGACGTCGATATGGTCGCACTCGAATCTTCCGACAAAGTTACTCTCATGCTCGATCTCACCGCTCCTGCAAATCCCTTACATATCAACCGCCCGGGTCAAGCTGTGCAGGTTGTGCTCGACCGATCTGGCTCCATGTCTGGTCACCCATTTGAATCAGCGAAGAGCTCATTGCTCAAACTCGTCGATCGCCTAGCACCGCAAGATTCCTTTGGTTTGGTGGCCTTTGACGACACCGCACTCGTCATCGTTCCCACTCGCACCCTAGCCGATCATCACCTGCCTTCACTTAAGCAGGCCATCCGAGATATGCAGACTGGTGGCTCTACCGATCTATCCGCAGGTTATCTTTTAGGAATTCGTGAACTTAAGCGGGTCCAATCAACAGGAGGTTCGACTCTTCTCTTGATCTCTGACGGCCACGCTAACGCAGGTGAAACCGATCCAAAGTTCTTCACCGAGATCGCTACCAAGTCGGCCTCCGAAAAAGTAACCACTTCCACTATTGGATTGGGGGATGGTTATGACGAGACCATTCTTGAAGCACTCGCTCAAGGTGGCGGGGGAGCGCATCGCTTTGCCGCAACTGTGGATGAGGCAGTTGGCGCAATCGCCGCCGAGGTTGAAGATCTACTCGATAAAGCGGTTGTTAATACCGTACTTCGCTTGACCCCCACATCCGCACTGATCGGCGCCCCCTCGATCGAAATTTTGCAGCGCCTTCCCTATTGGATGGATGGCGAAACCTATGTCTTGCAACTAGGAGATCTTTATAGCGGAGAAAATCGGCGCTTCGTTGTCGAAATTCCCATCCCCGGCATGGCAGCGCTAGGACTCTGTCACGTTGCAGATTTAACTATTGAATATCTCGACTTGTCACAGCGCCAAGAGATTTCGGTAACCCTTCCCGTCAACGTCAATGTCGTGCCAGGGGATGTCGCCGCCGGTCGGATAGCTGATCCCATTGTGCGGGCAGAACGCCTGGTTCTTGACGCCCAATCAGCGAAAACATCAGCTGTTGCAGATCTGCAATCTGGCAATATCAAAGAAGCCTCTGCACGACTCAAGGGGACTGCCGCCAATCTCCGTCGCGATGCCGCACTTATTCCGGTGACAGATGAGAAGAGCGCAAATTCTCTTGCAATCATCATGGCGGAAGCCGCCGAGATCGAAGCGCTCGCCCAAATGGCGGAAGATGAAAATGTCTTCTACTCGCAGAAGCGGATGACTGAATCCTTCTCGCGCAAGACGCGCTCACGCAATGTGCGGGAGCCCGACGAGAACAATCCAAATCCCAGCGAAGCAGCTAGCTAAGGCTTAACTCCGATTGTTAGCGGCCGCATTGTTTCAGCGAAGAAATCATTGCCCTTATCGTCAACGACGATAAATGCTGGGAAGTTTTCTACTTCAATCTTCCAGACCGCTTCCATCCCTAGCTCGGCATAATCCAAGACTTCAACCTTGCGGATGCAATCAAGGGCTAGTCGTGCAGCCGGACCACCGACAGACCCTAAGTAAAAGCCACCGTGGGCTTTACAGGCATCGGTGACTTGTTGGGAGCGATTTCCCTTGGCCAGCATGATCATCGATCCGCCGGCGGCCTGAAACTGCTGTACATATGAGTCCATGCGACCCGCGGTCGTGGGACCAAAGGAACCTGATGCATAACCTTCTGGAGTCTTCGCGGGGCCGGCGTAATACACCGCGTGATCTTTGAAGTATTGCGGCAGCGGCTGACCCGAATCGAGCAGCTCTTTGAGTTTGGCATGCGCGATATCGCGGGCCACGATCAAGGTGCCGTTGAGCGAAAGTCTGGTCTTAATTGGGTACTGGGAGAGTGTGGCTAATACATCCTGCATTGGCGCATTGAGGTCGATAGAGACAGCCTCGCCATCGAGATGTTCATCGGTGGTCTCTGGCAAGAAGTGTGCGGGTTCGCGTTCCAACTTTTCTAGGAAGACACCATCTTTGGTGATCTTGCCCTTAGCTTGGCGATCGGCGGAGCAAGAGACTGCGATAGCGATCGGAAGTGATGCGCCGTGGCGTGGCAATCTGACAACGCGAACATCGTGGCAGAAGTACTTGCCACCGAATTGCGCACCAATGCCGAGTGTGCGAGTTAACTTAAGGACTTCTTCTTCGAGATCAACATCTCTAAATGCATGCCCGGTCTTGGCATCGCCGGTACGGGGGAGTGAATCCAAATACTTAGTGCTGGCGAGCTTTGCGGTCTTAACGGTGTGCTCGGCGCTGGTTCCGCCGATGACAATTGCTAAATGATAAGGAGGGCAGGCGGCGGTGCCGATGGAGCGGAGTTTCTCATCTAGCCACACCATGAACGACTTAGGATTCAATACTGCTTTGGTCTCTTGATACAAGAAAGATTTGTTGGCGCTACCGCCACCTTTGGCAATGAAGAGGAAGTTGTATTCATTGGGGTGTTCAGAATCCGAATAAATCTCAATCTGGGCAGGCAGATTGTTGCCCGTGTTCTTCTCTTCCCACATAGTTATTGGCGCCATCTGCGAATAGCGCAGGTTGAGATTGGTGAAGGCGTCATACACGCCGCGCGATACAGATACTTCATCCTTCTCGGAAGTCAGGGTGCGCTGTCCCTTCTTGCCCATAACAATCGCGGTGCCGGTGTCTTGACACATTGGCAGTACGCCGCCAGCTGCAATGTTGGCATTCTTTAATAGGTCGAGTGCGACGAAACGATCATTCGGTGAAGCTTCTACATCATCCAAAATATTCTTGAGTTGTTGCAAGTGCGCGCTGCGCAGGTAATGCGAAATATCGTGAATCGCCGCTGCGGTGAGCGCCGTGATTGCTTTGGGTGCGACCTGCAGAAACTCCATGCCTTGGGCCGCAAAGGTAGAGACGCCCTCGGTTGTGACCAGGCGATATTCGGTCTCATCAGGGCCGATTGGCAGCAGATCCTCGTAATTAAACTCAGGCATGCCCGCAATCATACTTTTAGATACGATTGGAGCATGGGTAAAAAGGTGCTGTTAGCTGCGCCACGCGGGTACTGCGCTGGGGTCGATCGTGCGGTAATTACCGTGGAAAAAGCCCTCGATCTCTACGGTGCGCCGGTTTATGTGCGTAAAGAGATCGTCCATAACAAGCATGTGGTCCAGACTTTAGAGGCCCGGGGAGCGATCTTCGTCTCTGAAACCGATGAAGTCCCTGAAGGCGCCCTCGTCATCTTTTCGGCTCACGGTGTCTCGCCTGCCGTTCATAAGGCAGCGGCCGATCGAAATCTGAAGACCATCGATGCTACCTGCCCTTTGGTTACCAAGGTGCATCACGAAGTTAAGCGCTTTGCCAGTGAAGATTATGACATCTTGCTCGTTGGCCATCATGGCCACGAAGAGGTCGAAGGTACCGCGGGTGAAGCCCCCGATAATGTTTTTGTCATCGATACCGCAGATG
>CAIPQX010000155.1 GCA_903867285.1 uncultured Actinomycetes bacterium
CGACTTATTCACAACTCGGAGCCAAATATGGCTACCGCATGCTCTGGGTGCTGGTTGTTTCGACATTCGCGCTGATCGTCTTTCAAGACTTAGGTGCACGCATCGGTGTTGTAACTCGTCAAGGTCTCATTGGATTGGTACGTCAGAAGTATGGCGCACGGGCCGGAAGTTTTAGCGCGGTTGCTTTGATATTGGCAAACGTCGGAACAATGACTGCGGAATTTGCTGGCGTTGCTGCCGCTGGGCAACTCTTTGGAATTTCACGATATGTGACCGTTCCTCTGACCGGCTTGCTGATCTCGGCTCTTGTTCTTCGCGGAACTTTCAAAAAGGCTGAGCGCGTCTTCTTCGTATTATCGGCGGTATTTATTTCTTACATTATCGCTGGCTTTATGTCGCATCCCCATTGGGGTTCTGCATTGCACGGCATGGTTGTCCCTTCGATGCCATTTACCCGCGACGCCGTTAACATCGCAACTGCGACACTTGGAACCACCCTGGCGCCATGGGGGCTAGCTTTCATTCAATCGTATGCTGTTGATAAGCGCCTCACCCGCGCTGACCTTAAATTATTGCGCGCTGATGTCTGGGTAGGTTCTGCTTTAACTGGAATTATTGGATTCTTCGTAGTTGTCACATGTGCAGCAACTCTCAACGCACAACACATTACGAATATCACAGATGCATCTCAAGCCGCACGCGCCTTGGAACCACTGGCGGGAACGCTCGCTAAAGATATCTTCGCCATTGGCATCATTGGCGCTGCGTTATTAGCCGCCTCGATATTGCCACTTTCTACCGCCTATTCAGTGGGAGATCTAACGGGTTCCCCGGCTGCCCTCGATGATAAATTTGAAGAGGCTCCACTCTTCTACCTCACCTTCGCTGCAATCACTGT
Organism: uncultured Actinomycetes bacterium; assembly: GCA_903867285.1. Classification (GTDB taxonomy): domain Bacteria; phylum Actinomycetota; class Actinomycetes; order Nanopelagicales; family Nanopelagicaceae; genus PALSA-747. The sequence continues at coordinate 899 of CAIPQX010000155.1, forward strand.
GATCGCAGGTGGATTGATAATGATCCCCGGGGTATCGCTGATCTGGATATTGATCTCGTCCCAGGTGTTAAATGCAATTTTACTTCTTCCACTACTGGCCTACATGTTCGGCATTGCGCGAGATAAGAAGTTGATGGGCGAATTCACTGCCGGTAAACGCTCTCTGACCTTGTACGGCGTGATTATTGCGATTGTCGCAATCTGCGTACTGGCACAATTCTGGTTTATCTTTAAATTGTGAGTGTAAATACGCACGACCACACCGCCCTTCCGAAAGGTAGGGATATTCCCTTTCTTCTCGCTGGAATTCTGGGCATCGGATCATCGGGGCCACTCATTGCCAAGAGCACGATGCCCATCCCCACCCTCGTCTTCTGGCGCAATCTTGGGGGAGCGCTCATCATGGCGCCCTTCGCCATCAAGTCGGGCGAGATCTTTCAACGGAGAAATCGCCGCCTAGTGGCGATATCTGCGCTGGCTGGAGTCTTTCTCGCAGCGCACTTCTTGGCGTTCTTCGCCGCGATGCGATTTACCTCGGTGGCGGCCGGTACCGCTTTAGCAGCTTTGCAACCAATCTTTGCAGCGCTCTATATGAAATTTCGCGGAGCGCGAATATCTACGCAGTCGTTAGGTGGAATGTTTCTAGCCTTCGCCTCTCTGTTATTAATTACCGGAGTCGATTTCTCACTGTCTACTCGGGCCTTTGTTGGTGACCTGTGTGGGATTCTCTGCAGCGCGCTAGCGGCAGCTTATGTAATCATCGGTTCTGGCGTGCAGAAGTCGCTAGCGACTTCGACCTATACGACTGTATGTTTTACATCATGCGCGGTTACAACTCTCTTCGCCAGTATCTTTGCCGGTTCAAAGCTCGTGCACTTTCCAGCGATACAGTGGATTTACCTAGCCGGTCTCATTATCGGCGCCCAATTTCTCGGACATACTCTTTTCAACATGACGCTCAAGAGGGTATCGCCAGTCGTTGTGTCCCTTGTCGTCTTCTTCGAGGTTCCAGTCGCGGCCATCATCGCCTGGTTCTGGTTACACCAAAGGCCATCAGCGGGAACCATTCCAGGGATTATTGGGCTCCTGATTGGATGCGCGATCTTTGTCTTGCGAAACAAGAGCGAAAATGATTGATCTCCATACGCATTCAAATTTTAGTGATGGTACCGATACCCCGAGTGTATTAATAAACAAAGCGCACGCAGCGGGACTGACCACCATAGCGTTAACCGACCATGACACGGTCGCGGGATGGGATGAAGCGGCAAATCAACTGCGCCCGGGTCTATCACTTGTCCTAGGTTCAGAAATTTCTTGTCAGACGGAGGACGGAATAAGCGTCCATATGCTCGGGCTACTCTTTGATCGCAACGAGGAAGCTCTCATGACAGTTATGGCAAAGACTCGGGATAACCGGATCGGCCGCATGCACAAAATCATTGCAAGACTAAATGCTGCGGATTACCTAGTGACTATGGAAGATGTGGAGGCTCAACTCTCCGATGGCGCCACCTTGGGTCGCCCACACTTAGCCGATGCCCTGATCGCCAAGGGGTATATGAAATCTCGGGAAGAGGTCTTCGCGGAAGTTCTTCATAATAATTCGCCATATTATGTGGCGCACTACTCTCCAACTCCAGAGGTAGCTATTGGATTGATAAAGCAAGCTGGTGGAGTAGCTGTTATCGCGCACGCCATGTCTTCGCTACGCGGGCGTGTGGTTTCTGCTGCTAGCTTTGAAAGTTATGTGGCGGCGGGTCTTGATGGAATTGAAGTATTTCACCGCGACCACACCTTAGAGAACCGAGAATTGTTATCTAATATTGCGCGGCAATACGATCTGGTTAAAACTGGATCGAGCGATTATCACGGAAATGGGAAACTCAATCAATTGGCGGAGTTTCATACCGATCCCGCAGAGTTTGAAAAACTAGAGTCGAGAGCAAATGCGCGTCGGGTTATAAAGAGGTAAACCCAACTTTTTGATCAGAGGTATCGCCGATCTCGATATAAGAGATCTTTCCAGCAGGTACCAAGATGGTGCGATCTTTAATATCAACGAGCTCGAGAGTTGTGCCGCTCGAAATTGCTGCATTTGCAAGTGTTACAACTTTTTCATGTGCCAGGAGCGTTTCAAAGTGGAGCTCTTGAGAGCTCTCGCTGATCCCAACGCGAACCGAAGTCTTAATTTCTTTATCTTTTTTACCCATGGTGAGAGTTTAGTCCTCTTCAGATCTTGCGGAAGCCTGAAATTCCGCGCCATTGTAAACTAGCTACTAATTTCACCGCGAGCTCCCGATCAATCTTTCCATCGCGTGCGAGCCAATGGCGCGCTGTGGTCTGTGCGGTGCCGATGAGTCCTACGGCGAGCATCATCGCTGACTCTTGAGAGATTCCCGTATCGGTGGTGATCGCCTCGCTAAAGGCCATGGCGCAGTCATAGGACATGCGGTTAAGTCTTTCGTGCACTTGAGGCTCCACCGCCATATCGCTCTCAAAGAGGAGGCGGAAAGCTTCACCTTCGCGATTGATAAAATCAAAGTAAGCGTTGACCGTTGCTAATACTCTCCCCGCGTTGTCCTTGGTGGAGCCCACAGCGGCGCGAATATCCGCAACTAAATACTCACAATGGATATCTAGGACAGCCAAGTAGAGATCTAGCTTTGAGGGAAAATGTTGGTAGAGAACGGGTTTGCTCACACTCGCTTGATCCGCAATTTCGTCCATGGCAGCCGCGTGATATCCGACCGCAGTGAAAACTTCTAGAGCGGCAGCTAAGAGCGTAGCCCGGCGCTCATCGCGGGGTAGGCGGACTTTTTCCTCGTTCATTCGCATGATGGTATCTCATCATTCATAATGAGCCCATGAACCAATTGCCTGCGCACCGACTTCTCTTGGTGCATGCTCACCCAGATGACGAAACCATTAACAACGGCGCCACCATGGCGGGATATCGGGCGCAAGGAGCAGCGGTCACCCTTGTCACCTGCACTCGAGGAGAAGAGGGGGAGGTCCTAGTTCCATCTCTCGCCCATCTCGCGGCCGCACATGAAGATTCTTTAGGTAAGTACCGCGAGGGAGAGTTGGCCGCGGCTATGACCGCACTGGGCGTCACTGACTTTCAATTTCTAGGAGCCCCAGAGCGTGAATATCGAGATAGCGGGATGATGGGAACGGCTCCGAATGAGCATCCCGACTCCTTTTGGCAGGCAGATCTTGATGAGGCATCGAGTCGACTCGTTGCAATCATTCGGGATCGCAAACCGCAGGTATTGATTACCTACGATGAACAAGGGGGCTATGGCCACCCAGATCACATCAAAGCACACCAGATTGCCATGCGCGCTGCAGAGCTTGCAGCGGATCCAGGATTTGGAGCGGGATTACCTTGGGAGATTTCCAAGATCTACTGGAGCGCCATTCCTCGCTCTGCCTTGCATGGCAGTTTGCAGAGCAGCAATATATTTATTCAAATTCTGATCAAGTTCTTTAATTATGTTCCTGCACAATGGTTGGCGCTCCCCTTCGTGAAAGCAGATGGAGTTGTGACCACTAGATATGACGGAGAGAAATTCCTTCCACAGAAATTAGCAGCGCTGCGCGCACATAAAACTCAGTTAATTCTCCATGGCGATCTCTTCAAATTTTCCAAAAAATTATCTACCCGCATCGGCGGAAACGAGTTCTATATTCGAGTAAAGGGTGAGGCGAGCGGGCCCTTTGACAAGGTAGGCAGAGAGCTCGATCTCTTCGCAGGGGTTAAGGAGTAAAGGGGATCCCTCCAGCTGGAGGTTCTCTCCTCAAAAAAAAACTCTCAGGAATCACACATCTAAATATCTGCATTGGCTCATCAAAGCAACACACACTTCATCCTAGAACAACTCGTACAAGGGAGAGAAGATATGAGCGAGCAGAGCCAGGATCGTGAACCATCATTTTTGGAATTCAAAACACTCGAGTCAAATCCACGGACTCCTTCAACCCGCAAAGTTACCAAGCGCTTCCCCGCGTATCTTCTTGCCGCTGCCGCGCTAGTGGCAGGCGGCCTAAGTTTTGCTGCCCAAGCGACGTCAACTCCTGCGACCACTTCAACTGTGCAGAGCACGCCTGTGGCTCCAGTTGCTACACAGGCAGTTACTCAGGCGAGTTCAATTACTAAGAGCATTAACCAGACCAGTACACCGACACTCTCATCTGGCGCTAAGCCTCAGATCGCTGGAGCTACTGGGGGAGACGACGGCTCAGCCGGAAATAATGACTAAAAGGGATGCCGTTTAAGAAATAACTTCCCAACTCTGCCCATCAGGGCCATCGCTCACTTTGATCTTCTGAGCTGCAAGTTCGTCGCGAAGTTGATCGCTCCGCGCAAAATCTTTCGCGGCACGGGCCTGCGCACGTAGCGCAATCAACTCTTGAATTTCCGGGGCTAATTCTGGCTCAGCAAAAGTTCGGGTGAGGTCGAGAGCGAAGAATTTATCTGCCTCTGCAAAAACTTGGGTTTTGGTGCGCTCCGAAATAGCAGGATCGCGTTCGATCTGGCGCAATTTAACGAGGGCGCGCGGGGTATCGAGATCGGCGCGTAGTAGCTCGAAGATTGATTCAATAATCTCTGCCACAGTTTCCGGATCGTTGTGGGTTTCGACTTTCGACCACTCTTGATACTTGTTCCGCCAGCGCGCAATCGTAGAATCAGCGGCGCTGATTTGATCCCAGGTGAGATCCATCTGGCTGCGATATTTGTTCTCTAAGAAGACTAAGCGCA
>CAIPQX010000156.1 GCA_903867285.1 uncultured Actinomycetes bacterium
TAAGTATTTGCGCGCTCTAAACCATTTGTTTCAGGTATCCGTTCCCACAGCATCTCTTCAGTAACAATGTCATCTAAGCCGTTGTCATCGTCATCGCTCAAGGTACGACCCCCTGTATGCCCTAGGTCACTGGTCAAAACGATCTTCCCACGCCGGAAGGTGCCTGACTAAGTGCTTGCCTTACCCTAGCAACTCGCGGGTTAACCGTGCAGCGCAACGCAGGAAGTATCCTTGGACTATGCCCATCGACCGCCGCCAATTCCTTAAAAACAGCGCATTAGTTACTGGGGTCTCCCTGATATCGGGCATTTCGGACTTAGGAGTTGGAATCGACCCGGCTTTCGCGGCAAATCCTGACATTGCAAACGGTTCGCGAAAAAAGTCTGAAGTTGCGCTAACTTTTCATGGCGCCGGCGATCCTGCGCTAGTCCAGAAACTGCTAGCAATTTTTAAAAGTACATCAACCCCAGTTTCAGTCTTTGCCATCGGTAAATGGTTGCAGGGTTATCCTGAAGTTGCCAAGCAGATGCTCAATGCTGGATATGACATCGGAAATCACACGATGAATCATTTCCAGATGAAAACCCTAAACGCCAAACAGGTGGACTCAGAAATTGCAGGTTGCGCCGCCGAGCTAAAGAAATTGATTGGAAATCACGGAAAGTGGTTCCGCCCATCTGGAACTCAATACTCAAATGCAATTATTCGTAAAGCTGCGCTCAAATATGGCTACAACCAGTGCATCGCTTACGACGTCGATTCCCATGATTATCAAGATGTCGGCAAGCGCGTTGTGCTTGCAGACATAAGCAAGGCTATAAAGAAGGGCAGCATCGTCAGTCTCCACTTCGGACATCAAGACACCATCGATGCGATGCCCACGCTTTTAGAGAACTTGCGTGTTAAAGGTTTAACCCCGGTCACCTTAACCACTCTGCTTGGAGCGTAATTCCCGATGAAGAAAGTTCTGCTTTCATTAGCGCTCATTGCCACGCTGTTGCCAACTAGCGCGCAAGCATCATCTCCGCTCCCCGGAATGCCGCCTGTAACAAACCCCAAGGATATTTACGCGGCTGATAGAGCCAATAATTTAAGTCCTGTTGTTGCGAATTTTCCAGAGCGGGTTTATGTGCCAAACCACACCAGCAACACTGTTACCGAGATCGACCCGAAGACTTTCAAAGTAATTCGCACATTTAAAACCCCTAAAGGTCCACAACATGTGGTTCCCTCCTGGGATCTCAAGACTCTCTGGGTCAACGACAATGCAGGTAACTATTTGACACCAATCGACCCAAAGACGGGCCTGCCTGGAAAATCTATTTATGTTCACGATCCCTATAACTTGTACTTCACGCCTAACGGCAAATATGCCGTCGTGATGGCAGAAGCCGATAAGCAGATGGTCTTTCGCGATCCGCACACCATGGCCATTAAGAAGGTTGTCCCTGTCCCTTGTGCCGGACTTAATCACGCAGACTGGAGTGCCGATGGCACATTCTTCGTCGTCAGCTGCGAGTTTTCGGGACAGGTGCTCCTCGTCGATACGGCGAAGATGAAGGTGCTTAAGTCATCCAACCTTCCCCACACATATAGCTCAATGCCCATGCCACAAGATGTAAAGATCTCGCCAGATGGCTCTACTTTCTATATCGCCGATATGGCATCCAATGGAATCTGGGCGATGCCGGCGAATAAATTCGGTGCGTTTACTCTCATTAAAACGGGAATCGAAGCGCACGGAATGTATGTATCGCGCGATTCCAAAACTATGCTGATCACAAATCGTGGCGAAGGAAGCGTTTCCGTCTTACGTTTTTCAGATAATAAGCTCATCGCAAAGTGGAAGATCCCCGGCGGAGGTTCTCCCGATATGGGTGGAATTTCCGCCGACGGAACCCAGTTCTGGGTATCTGGTCGTTACGACAACGTGGTTTACGTCTTTGATACCGTTCATGGAAAGTTTCTGCGCAAAATAAAGGTGGGCAAAGAACCTCATGGATTGGCGATTTATCCCCAACCTGGTCGCTATTCCCTCGGACATACGGGAGTATTTAGATAATGAAATCACAGCGCTGGGTTCCTGTATGGATCGGTCGAGGAACATTTCTCGTCGGTCTCTTCGACATACTCGCAAACGTTTCTCGTAAATTCCGCACACCTGTTCACAAACTCAACAATGTTATCCCTGTCTTTTTGAACGGATCTGCTCTAGCGACGGCGATCTTTACTGGAATGATCCTCATGATCTTGGCACGCGGACTTTCGCGGCGCAAGCGCCGTGCCTGGGTCTTAGCTCTAGCAATTTTGGCCGTTAACCTGGCCACAGAAATTTTCCGTACTAATCATCATCCGGTCCAAATTCTTTTATCTATTTTGAGCATCGCGGCCCTGGTTGTATTTAGAAACTCTTTCTATGCAAAATCTGACCCCAGTACTCGCCTGCAACCACTCATCGGTTTTGGAATTGCCCTTTTAGTATTTTTCATCGCAAGTTTGTTGCTTCTTAAATACCGCAGCCATGACGAGATTATTGGCAATCCATCGCTTAAAGATATATTCCAATTTATCATTGAAGGATTTGTCGGGGTAGCAGGTCCGGTTAAATTCACCTCTGAGCGCGCAAGTGACGCGATTGCATTCACCTTAGGGACTTTCGGCGTATTCACGCTTATCGTCCCGCTATGGCTCTACTTCCGTCGAATCAAGCCGATTCCGAAGATGTCCGACGATGACATGCACCTTGTTAGGAAACTCATAAAGCATGATCTTGATCAAGATTCGCTCGGCTACTTCGCAACTAGACGCGACAAGAGCGTCATCTGGTCAACTAATCGCAAAGCCGGTATCGCCTATCGGGTGCAGGGTGGGGTGATGCTAGCCAGCGGTGATCCATTTGGTGAATACAGTTTGTGGCCCGAGGCCATCGCAGAATTTCTCAAAGAGGCGGAAGAGCATGCGTGGACTCCTGCGGTGATGGGGTGCAGCGATCGCGGTGGAGAGGTTTGGGTTGAGCACGCCGGGATGATTGCCATCGATATCGGGGATGAGGCAATCATCTCGGTTAAAGATTTCACATTAGAAGGCCGTCCAATGGCAAATGTGCGACAGATGGTCAATCGAATCAAACGCAAGGGTTATTCGTGCACAACTCACAAATGGTCTGAGCTCGATGAAGTGGTTCGCGCCGAACTACGAAAGTTAGCTCATGACTGGCGCTATGGTGTCAGTGAACGTGGTTTCTCTATGTCCATGGATCGCTTTGGTGAAGATGACGATCCAGATACCTTTATAACGATCGCTCGCCTCGAAGGCGAGATCAAGGGACTTCTCTATTATGTTCCTTGGACCACAAATGCGCTGTCACTGGACCGTATGCAACGTGAACGTGGCACCGATGCTGGCGTTAATGAGTTGATGATTGTTGAAACCGTGGAATATGCGCGCGCCAATAACTTGGCTTATGTTTCGCTCAACTTTGCAGCATTCCGCTCGCTCTTTGAGCGCGCGGATAAAATTAGTGCGGGTCCTATCACCCGCGGGATGCGCAACTTAATTCGTTTCTCTTCCAATTTCTTCCAAGTTGAATCGCTCTACCGCTTTAATGCGAAGTTTCAGCCCGGTTGGGAAACTCGCTACGTTCTCTACCCACGCGCTTCAGATCTTCCAAAGGTCGGCTGGGCAGCCCTGCGTGCAGAGAAGTTTATTTCGGGCTTCCGGTCACACTAGGTTGTGGATTTACAACGGGCGTTGAAATATCGTTCGCGCCAGCGATCCATAGGAATCCGGTTGCAACGAAGGGCTTCCAGACCCCAATATTATGACCGCCGCTCGGAATCGGAACGTACTTAATAGGAATCAATGGATTTGCTCCCCGCATAAAGTTCTGCGCTGAGTAATTGGAAAAGCGATCTTTCACTGATGCGATCACCATGATCTTTGTATTTCTCGGATGCGTCTTCAAATATTTAACTAGATCGTACTTACTTGATAGGTAATTCTTCTCGCGCACCGAAAGACCTCGGGAGAGAATTGGATTGAAATAACCCGCGAGTGATACGCCTTGTGAATATTGATCTTGATGTAACACAGCCACTTCAGCGGCGCACCATCCTCCTGTTGAGTAGCCAAAAGATGACCAGAGCCGATTATCTACACCCATAAATGTCTGCATAAAGCTCTTCATGTCTCTGGTAATCCAGGTTTCCACTTGAGCGCCGCCGACCAAATTCATGCATTCGGTATCTTGACCAGGTTCGACATTAATTGCAGGGATCACCGCGATTGTCGGTGGAATCTTCCCTGCTCGCTCTAAATTCTCCATAGTGGTAATCCCATCGAGAGTGCCTATCCAGGTTTGTGGGACTCCCGGAGTTCCTGGAAATAGTTCTACAACCTGGTAATTACTACCGATGGAGTGCGTTGGTCCTACTAGCTCCTTAGCAATGGTCGGTGAGGCGACGACGTAGACAACATTTGATACGCCAGATTTTGCGCCCTTAATAACCTTGCGAAAGATCAAACTTCCACTTTTAGTGTGCGTTGCAGCAGCTAAATCTTTTAACCCAATCTGGGATAGTGTCGAAGGGCTAACTGCAATCTTCTGATACTGCCCTTGTGCACCAAAGAGATCGGACCACGAACTATAAAACTCTCCGGAGCGATTGATGGTTACTCCCATTGACGCGAGCGCAAAACATTGAATTGCAATTATTAGAGAGAATCGAGTGGTGATGTTCTTCCAATTACGGATAACAAACTTGTGCCAGAAAAGTACAGTTGCAATGAGAATCACAGCAGTGAGAAACCAAAAAAAGACTTCAGTGGGTAGAGATAAGAGCGGCAACATAAGGTGCTCAGTTTATCGAGAGAAGATCTAATCAACCTCACGAGGAGGGTCATCAGAATCATCGAAGGGTTCTTGGGGCTGCGAGAGCTTCCAATACATGTAATAGATGAAGACCCCAAAGAATGGCCATTCCATCACGTAGACCCAACTCAGGTGATTACCGCCGAGCGCGCGATTGAACTCTAAAACTCCCATAAGTCCACAGAGCGGCAACCCCCAAAGCACCCAGCGGCGCTTGGGCTCGAGTTCTGGTTCAGGCATCTGCTGCGAGTTCATCATCCGCTTCCGCTATTAGTTTTTCGTTGGCAAACCAATCTTTGGCAGCCAGCACAATCCAAATAGTATCGATCAACATACCCATCGCCCACATAATCGCCCCACCTTGGTGCTGATCAGCAATTCCCATCTGCATTGTGGTCTGCGCTGGAAGTGAATGCAGCACTCGATTTCCTGAGTATAAGAAGAAGCCCACCATTGTCTCTGGCAACATCATGGCAAAGAGAGAGATTACTCGCAGTGAATATGGAACAAAGAATGGCTTTGGATTGCCTTCCATCACCGGGTAGTAATAAATAAAACCACCTATCAAAAAGAGTATTAACTCCAGGCAATGTCCATTGGGGTTGGTCATCCCCCAGTTGGCCAAGGGAGAAAAGTGAGTGCCTATAAGCACCAGGAGAAATATCCCGAAGCCAACTTGCGGCTTAAAGAGAACTTGGATGAGGGTGTTGCCCCCAACCTTTCGGATAAATCCTTGAACTGTGGCGTGCTTTGATCGCAGGGCAACGGTTATTGGAGCTCCGAGTACGAGCAGAGGTGAAATCAGCATCATCAAACCAATATGTTGAATCATATGAACCCAAAAGATGCGCACTGCGGCATGGGGAACTGGGCCGACTAAGAGAATGAAGGTAAGGGTTAACCCACCAAAGAAAGAGAGTTGGCGAATGCGGGAGATTGATTTACGGGCCTCTCGCTCTGAAAGGTACCAAAAGGCAGCTCCAAGTAGGACCAGGGCAAAGAGCAGGTCCCAGATCGGATTAAGCTTCATTCCCAACAACCTCTCACTGGAATCTCAGATTCACCTTCAATACCCGTCTGAGTGCTAGCACTCAAGGAGCGATGAAGAATATCTGCATTTTCGATGCAAACGATTGTTCCCCAAATCACAATTCAAGCGTACTCTCCACCTATTCATTCACAGCCTTCACACACTTATCGTCAGGAAAGGATATCCGTGGATACAGCTACACCTGCAAAGTCGAAGACTGCGATCGGGGCACTTATTGCAATAGTGCTCGGAGTCGCCGTCGTCGCCGGAGTCGGCTTTACGCTCCATACGGTTTCAGCAGCCCCGCAACCGAGTCTTTACGCCACCAAGGTAGGAACGATTGTTGCTGCCGATGGCAAGACATACAACCATTACACAATTGCTGATGGAGTGTATGCAGATCCCATCAATTCAAAGGCGCATGGAACCAGTGCAACCAGCGATGGTGGGCATCCAAGCTGGCCTTCATACGGCCCAAGTACAGATTTCGTTTTACCGGCAAATTCATATATCACCATGACTCTTACTGTGTATGACGGTGGAGAAAAATTGAATACTCCTTATTTCGGAAGCGTAGTTGGAACCGTTGACGGAACTGTCTCTTACGACGGAGTCAGTAAATCTTCACTTCCATTCAATGCTGTCGAACACACATTTACTTTGCACGGGCTACCAACTTCAACTCAGGATCCGCTCTTTGTAAATGTTCCGCTTCCTGTAAACACCGATGCCGAGATGAAGGCATACAACGACGATCCAACAAAACTTCCTGTCGGCCACAAAGTAACCTTCTCCTTTATGACAAAAGGTGCTGGTCACTACGTTTGGAACTGTGAATACCCATGTGGTGACTCCACCTACCAGGGCTTCGGCGCTGTTATGGGTCAATTGGGGTACATGAGCGGAAAGGTAACCGTCGCATAATGTCTGATCATGACCATGAAGTAATGCCACCAACTCCCGGGGCACGCATAGCAACTTTCATGAAGCGTAAAGACGTCAGTCAAACCTTCATGCTCTGGATCTTCTTCACCGCTGTATTTGTGGTGCTTGGACTATGGGCTTATCCGAAGTGGATGCCGCTTGTCCTAAGCAAGCAGATGCAATCTAATGAAGACATCATGATCTGGTTCACTGTGATTTCAGCACCTATCGCTGGAGTCGTGCTCTCTATTGCAACCAAATCCTTCTTAAACATGCACCGCGGAGATACTCCTCCCGAGGATGGCGTCGCTATCAGAACTAATGGCCCAGTTGTGATTATTTGGACAGCTACTTCGGTGCTCTTCTGTATCGTGGCAATTGTTTGGGGCTTGGTAGCTCTGAATACTGAATCCATTGCTGCTGCCACCGATGCGCCTAAATCACTTATTGTTGATGTCACAGGTGCGCAATGGGCTTGGTCTTTCTACTATCCAGCACAGAACATCCACACTCACACTATGAATATCCCGGTCGACCAGCCAGTGACTTTCAACATCATCTCTGATGATGTAAACCACTCA
>CAIPQX010000157.1 GCA_903867285.1 uncultured Actinomycetes bacterium
CCCTTACTTGCTCCCCGATCGGGCTTGCCCGAACTCATTGTGGATCGCGATGGTTTTCTAGCAGCGCTTTCCGCTCTCAAGGGTGGTTCAGGCCCGATTGCAATTGATGCCGAGCGAGCATCCGGATATCGCTACAGCCAGCGCGCCTATCTGATTCAGATATTTCGACGCGGTGGCGGATTGCATTTAATTGATCCCATCGGTGTCGGTGATCCTGATCTCTGGAGAGAGATGGATGAGGCATTTAAAGAGTGTGAATGGATCATTCATGCCAGCACCCAAGATCTGCCATGTCTGCGCGAATTGGGCATCTATCCAAAATTTCTCTTCGACACCGAACTCGGTGGTCGGATCGCAGGGTGCGAAAGAGTGGGACTTGGACCGCTCTGCGAGTCGCTCTTAGAGTTGCAGCTAGCTAAAGAACATAGCGCCGTTGATTGGTCTATCAGGCCTCTGCGACCCGATTGGTTAGTTTATGCCGCACTCGATGTCGATGTCTTGATTGATTTGCGCGATGCTGTCGAAGCGTTATTAAAAGAGCGCGGTAAATTGGAGTGGGCGCTAGAAGACTTCGCGCAGATTCTAAAGAACCCGCCTCCAACTCCACGCGTAGACCCTTGGCGACGCACCTCTGGAATGCATAAGGTGCGCGATCGCCTGACGCTCGCGATCATCAGAGCGCTCTGGTATGCCCGTGATCAATTTGCACGCGAAATAGATATCGCCCCAGGACGAATTTTCAATGATGAAGTTCTCGTTGAAATTGCTACCAAGCGCCCGGCAAAAGTTGATGAATTCACCAAGATCACCAAGCGTCGTAGCCGAGTAACAAATTCGCCCACGACGGAATGGTTTGCGCTGCTGCAAGAAACTTTGCAACTCCCGGAGAGCGAGTTGCCAGTTGTGCGCACTCCTAGCATTGGTCTTCCACCGATTAAATTGTGGAAAGATCGAAATCCCTTGGGCCATGCGCGGCTATCTCATGCCCGCGCCGCCGTAATCAAACGCGCCGCGGAGCTCGACCTTCCTGTTGAGAATTTGGTTTCGCCGGAAGTCATTCGCCAACTCGTCTGGAAGAACCCACCGCTATCTGATCTCGAGCACTACATCGAGCAACTTCTCGCAGCGAATGGAGCTCGCTCCTGGCAGATCCGAGAGATAACCCCTGTTCTCACTGAACCTATGCTCGCCACGGAACCTCTCGTCGTTGAAACGCCTCCGGAGGAGGAGAGCGCAGACGCAACCGTGGATGAGACTTAATTACGCAACATTAAAGTTGCGTAATTCCAAGGCACCCGAATAGGCTGGCTCCATGCTCAGCACCCTGCTCATTGCCCTCCGCGAAGGCCTAGAAGCCTCCCTCATCGTGGGCATTTTGATCGCATATCTCGTGCGAGCCGGCCGCAGAGAGGCGCTACCCGCTATCTGGGGAGGCGTTGCAGTTGCAGCTCTCCTGGCGCTGGGATTTGGAGCGCTCCTCTCTTATACCTCTGCCCAACTTTCGCTTCGAGGCGAAGAGTTATTTGCTGGTGTGACTTCAATCCTCGCTGTAGCGCTAGTTACCTGGATGGTCTTTTGGATGAAGCGCAGCGCCAGAGGAATTGCCCTTCAACTTCACGGAAAAGTTGATAGCGCTCTTGGCATGGGTAGCGTTGCGCTCGCCTTGGTGGCTTTTCTCTCCGTCGGTCGCGAAGGCTTAGAAACCTCGCTCTTCCTCTACGCCAATTTTAAGGCGGTCAGTTACAACACCGCACCTCTCCTTGGACTAATCCTCGGGCTTTGCAGCGCGATAGCACTGGGCGTATTGATATTTAAGAGAAGTATTAAATTAAATATTGCTAAATTCTTCCGTGTCACAGGTGTTGCTTTGATTGTAGTTGCAGGTGGAGTTCTCATTCACGGCGTTGGCGAATTTCAAAGCCGTGGAGATATTGGGGGCGCAAATTCAACCATCTGGAAATTTGGCGGCGATCACTCGGTCTTTATCACCATCCTCGATGGCACCTTCGGAATATCTAACGTTATGACCTGGCTTCAAATCACGGTCTATTTGATCTACCTAACGATTACTCTTGCGGGATTTTTGCGGGTTCTTCCTGCATCAGCTCCAACTGCTTCAACGCTGACGACCAGCTCACCAAAGAGCGAGTAATCGTCTGAACGGTAATCCCTAGATCAACCAAGATCTCCCCGCGCGTTGCATGTTCTATAAATTCTAGGGGAACTCCTATGGAGTGAATCGGAAGAATCAATCCTGCATCGCGGAACATCTCCGAGACGGTGCTGGCAATTCCTCCATGTCTAATACCGTCTTCAATAACGACAACGCTCTTGTAACGTCGCGCCATCGTGACAAGTGATTCTGGAAGTGGCTTTACCCAGCGTGGATCAATAACTGTGACTCCAACGCCTTCGCGATAGGCCTGTGCAGCGGCCTCGACAGCCATCGTTGCCATCGATCCCACACTTATCAAGAGAATATCGGCGCTTTCACCGCGATAGAGAACATCTATTCCATCGCGCCTTTCAAATGCGGGAATATCTGCGCACACTGCGCCCTTTGGATAACGAATTAAAGAAGGCGCGTCGCTAATGTCAACTGCTTCACGCAACGTTTCGCGCAGCGTCGCTCCGTCACGAGGTGCTGCCACATGGAGCGTTGGCACTATGCCGGTCAAGGCAAGATCCCAGATGCCATGGTGCGAAGGACCATCGTCGCCCGTAACACCAGCACGATCTAGAACAAAAGTCACTCCCGCTTTGTGCAAGGCCACATCGAGTAGAAGTTGATCGAAGGCGCGATTCAGGAAGGTCGAATAGATAGCAACAACGGGATGTAAACCTGCAAATGCCATACCCGCAGCAGATGTGGTGGCATGCTGTTCGGCGATTCCTACATCGAAGGTGCGATCTGGAAATTCCGA
>CAIPQX010000158.1 GCA_903867285.1 uncultured Actinomycetes bacterium
ACTGCATATGTGGTGATGAATCTCTACCCGTACAACGCAGGACATCTCCTTATTTGCGCCAACCGCCACGTTGATGATTTAACGGATTTAACGGTTGACGAGCGGAACGAGATATTCGAACTTTCGGCGCATGCCATGAAAGTTTTGCGCAAGGTCGCTAATCCAAAGGGATTCAATTTGGGGATGAACCAGGGAGCGATTTCAGGAGCCGGAGTTCCAGAGCATATTCATCAGCACGTCGTTCCACGATGGAGTGGTGATTCCAACTTTATGCCGGTTATTGGACAAACTAAAGTTCTATCGCAACTATTGCAAGAGACTCGCGATGAACTAGCTAATAATTGGAATCTCGTTTAGAAAATCAGCAATCTGATCTAATCCGATTCGCGTTCCCTCAACCCACGGCAGCGCTGGGAAGAGTAAGCCAGCGGAGAAACTGTCAGCACCTGCATCTTCAATATCTTCCAGGTATTCGGCGCGGAATTCGGCGACGAGTTCAATATGTTCTGGATCAGCTGCCCGAACTTCCTTCGTGCCACTGGAGTAATCCGTTATCTGCAGAGTTTCCAAATGGATAAGCGCAGCAGGGGCGCCATCGTCTCCATGAAGTACCAGGTATGGCGTAACGACGGGATCGAGCATCTTGCTGGCGATGGCCGTCATATCTTCGAAATCAATATCGCTGGACCCGAGGTCGCAGATGATCACGAGAGATGGAATATACATTTCACGAGCCAGACGCCACTTATCTAGGTCGGCCGAAACTATTCCGTCATTGGCGCTGACCAGGAAGAGAGCGAGATCGCAACCCTCCAAATCGGTGGGTTGAATACCCAATTCAGCGGCCAACTGGGCGGATTTCCCGCCGACGATCGCGATTTTATGAGAATTAATTAGGTCTGACACAGTAACCGAGCCTACGATGTAATAGTGATTTCGGCTTCGATCAAAGCACCAGTGACACGGGTTATAACCCCGTTCTGCGGATGGCTGCTGGCACGAGGTGTCACGGCAAATTTGCTGAGTGCAATCGGTGGCTTGGGAGCTAGCGTCAGTGCAATTATATTTTTCAGCAGGGGGAGTTACCTCTGGGGAACGGCGATCACGCTCTTCTTCATCCTCTTTGATCTCCTGGACGGTACCTTGGCTCGGATGTCCGACTCCGGGGGATCCACGTGGGGGGCGCTCTTGGATTCCACCCTCGATCGAATTTCCGATGCTGCCGTGTTGGGTTCAATCGCGTATTTCCTCATGAAGAGCCACGACCATTTAGTCCCAGTTCTCATCATTGCTCTGGTGGCAGGGGGACTGGTTTCGTACATCAAAGCCCGAGCAGAAGGTTTGGGGATCGAATGCAACGGCGGTCTCGCCGAGCGTACTGATCGCTTAATAATCATTTTCTTATCTACTTGGCTCGCAGGTTTCGACGTACCGTACATCTTGGCCCTAGGAGTTTGGCTACTCGCCCTCGCTAGCCTTTACACGGTCGGCGAAAGGTTGCTCATCGTCTATCGCGCCACGATGAGTGCGTGAAGATGTCCTTTACATATCTTGCCTATTTCTTAGCATGGAAATTTTTAGGGTTTCTTTCGGAGAAACGCGCTTATGGATTGATGGACTGGGTTGCTGATCAGATCACCAAGCGCAATCCATCAGCCGTCCAACGCTTGCGATCGAACTACCTGCGCGTGCGTCCAGATCTTGTTGAACCAGAATTAGAGGCGACCGTCAAGGAGGGAATGCGTTCTTACCTTCGCTATTGGTGTGACACCTTCCGACTTCCACTCTGGTCAAGTGAAGAGATCATCCAGAGCACGACCGTTATCAATGATCATTTGCTGCGCGATGCACTTGCCGCGGGTAAAGGTGCGATCGTCTCGTTACCGCACGCTGGTAATTGGGACCGCGCAGGGGCGTACTACTGTGAAACGGGTGCGCCGGTTGTGACCGTCGCGGAACATTTAGAGCCGGAGCGATTGTTTCGGAAGTTTCTTGCATATCGCGAATCCTTAGGCATGGAAGTCCTTGACGCCAGCGCGCGATCACTCGCCTTATTGTCGCAACGGTTGCGCCAGGGGCGGCTCGTCGCGCTCGTTGCCGATCGTGACCTCTCTCGCAATGGTGTTGACGTCACCTTCTTTGGACACCCGGCACGTATGCCGGCGGGTCCAGCTGTTCTCTCCATTAAGACCGGGGCACCTCTTTTAACCGCCTTTGTTCGCTATATAGAGACCGGGATCGAGATTCATTTCGAACCCGCCATCGAGGTTCCACTTGCAGGCACTACCCAAGATAAAGTGGCGGCGATGATTCAGGAGAGCGCATCTCGACTCGAGGTTCACCTCGTAGACCATCTCAGCGACTGGCATATGCTGCAGCGGATCTGGATCGATGGCGATTTCAAGGAACGTGAATGACTAACAAACCTTTACGCATCGGAATGGTCTGTCCCTATGGATGGGATGTGCCCGGCGGGGTTCAGATGCACATTAGAGAACTTGCAGAACATTTTATTGAATTAGGTCATTATGTATCGGTTATCTCTCCCGTGAGTGATGAAGAATCCGTGACTGATTCATGGTTGGTGAATGCGGGACGACCGGTTCCAATTCCATTTAACGGTTCAGTGGCTCGCGTACTCTTCGGACCAATCGCCGCTTCACGCGTACGACAATGGATTGCACAGGGTGAATTTGATGTATTGCATATGCACGAGCCAGGTATTCCATCAATCTCACTTCTAGCGTGCTGGGCTGCGGAAGGAGCGATGGTTGGAACTTTCCACGCGTCGACCCCAAAGTTGCGCGCGATCGCGTCAGCCGGACAATTGATCGAACCAATGATTGAGAAGTTGAGTGCGCGCATTGCTGTGAGCGAGATGGCGCAAGCGACTTTGAAAAATCTTTACGGGACCGAAGCCGTCGTTATTCCAAATGGCATCGACTGTTCACGATTTAACATTGCAGGTGCCGTTCGTCTGCGTGCGGAAGGCGCACCTTTACGCATTGGTTTTCTCGGGCGGTTTGATGAGACTCGCAAAGGTTTGCCGCTTCTCATCGAAGCTCTTCCTAAAATTCTTAAGGCTATTCCCGAGTTGGAATTGGTTGTTGCAGGCCCTGGGGATGCCGAGAAGGCTGTCGCGAAACTTGATCCACAAGTTGGCAAGCACATTAGGTTTCTGGGCAGACTCTCGGAGGCTGAGAAGGTCGAATTTCTGTCGAGCCTCGACCTCTACGTGGCGCCAAATACGGGTGGTGAATCTTTTGGAATCATCTTGGCTGAGGCCATGGCCTCCGGAACTCCGGTATTGGCCAGCGATATCCAGGCATTCGTCGATCTCCTTAAAATTGGAGATAGCGGAGTCAATTTCATCTCAGAAGATGCAAATGATCTGGCGAAGAAGGTTATTGAATTGCTGCGAAATTCTGCACGATTACAAGAGCTCTCTGAGAATGGCTTGGTTTCAGCGATTCGTTTCGACTGGGGGAGCGTTGCGACCCAGATAATGAGTGTTTATGAAGTGGCGATGACGGGCCAAGGAAAAGTCGCCATTGGTTCCGAAAATGCAAGCTACCGGAAGGGCAGATAACGATGACTCTTGTACTCGTGGCATTGCTCGTTATTCTCTTTGCTTGGTACCTCTCTTTCTCGGCGGCGCGACTAGATCGGCTCCATCATCGCGTGGAAACTTCTTGGGAACACTTAGATGCCCTACTGCAGCGTAGAGCTGCTTTGGCCTTGGAAATTTCGCATCAAACCGATCTCGACCCAGCTACTGACTTGATTCTCACCCAATCCGCTTACGTCAGTCGCGAAGAGGCAATCATTGACCGGAACGACGCAGAACGCTCGCTCTCCGAGTCGTTAAAATTTCTACGCGAGTCAGCTAAGACTGGCGAGGTCACGATCTTTCTCCCGCTCCTCGATGAACTTACGAAATTAACCGAGAAGATTACGTTAGCGATCGCCATTCATTTGGAGGCGGTAAATTCTGTAGCAAAGTTACGTTCACGACCCATCTACCGACTCTTCCATCTTGCTGGAAAAGCTAAGTTGCCGAAGATCTATTCATTTGAAGAGGACACACTTTGAAAAATCGCACTCCAAAACTTCTAGCAATAGGCGTAGCCGCTACCTCACTACTTTTCCTCACTGGATGCGGATCATCGGCCACGACGACAACCAAAAAGAGCGCTCCTGTTGTCACTACGAATGCATTAACTGGTCTTCCTGGAATAAACGGTCCGGTTCTCTTCGTCAAAATCGATGATACGAGGGCGGCACATCCACAAATTGGTTTGGATAGCGCCGATGTCATCTATATCGAGCAGGTCGAGGGCGGGCTCACGCGAATTGCTGCGGTTTTCAGTAACAAACTTCCGACAAAGATCGGTCCAATTCGTTCGGCACGAATTAGCGATATCGATCTGATGGCAAATTACGGTCGCGTCGGAATGGCTTACAGCGGTGCGCAATCAAAGTTCTTACCAGTTTTGCGCTCCGCAAATATCGAAGATATCGGTGCAGATACTGAACCGGCTTCCATTTATTCTCGCGACCCGGCACGCACCGCTCCTACCGACATGGTGCTCAACCCTAAGGCGTTATTGAATAAATCGATCAACGTGGAACACCGGAAAATCGCTACGGCGAAATCGGTCGGGTGGAATTTTGGCCCGCTTCCTCTTGGAGGGAAGACAATTAGAAGCGCCGAGATGAAGTGGCCAGCAGCAAAGTACAAAGCGGTCTGGTCGTCAGCCACGCAGAAGTGGAAGATTTATTACAACGGTACGCCGGACGTGGCTGCCAATGGTGCGCAACTGGGAGCTCCTGCGCTGTTAATCCAGGAGGTAAGCATCACCCCTTCTATCTACCACGATAAGTTGGGTAGCTACACGCCATTTAGCAACACCGTAGGTTCTGGTACCGGCTATTTGCTCCGCGACGGTCAGGAGATTCCCGTCTTCTGGAATCGAGTCAGCGCCACCGTCCCAACGACGTGGACGCTCAAAGATGGTTCTCCCGCCTACCTCCCTGCGGGTCAGGTTTGGGTTGCTCTCACCGACCAGAAGCCAACCTTCGTATTCCCAATAACCAGTACGCCAACACCCTCGGCTTCAAAGTAGACTAGGACTCTTGCCCTAAGGGGTAGCAGCCCACGAGGGCACTGATCCGCACGAGGAGATGACATGTCTGAGAACACCCAAAAGGTAACCGGTACTGGTCGCGTAAAGCGCGGTATGGCTGAGATGCTCAAGGGCGGCGTCATTATGGATGTGGTCAATGTCGAACAGGCAAAGATTGCCGAAGATGCTGGTGCTGTTGCAGTCATGGCACTCGAACGCGTACCTGCAGATATCCGTGCCCAAGGTGGAGTAGCGCGTATGTCAGATCCTGACATGATCGAGAAGATTCAAGCTGCAGTTTCAATCCCTGTCATGGCCAAGGCACGCATTGGCCACTTTGTTGAGGCGCAGATATTGCAAAGCCTGGGCGTTGATTACATTGACGAGTCCGAAGTGTTGACTCCCGCCGATTATGAAAACCACATCGACAAGTGGAACTTCACAGTTCCCTTCGTTTGTGGAGCAACAAATCTGGGTGAGGCGCTGCGTCGCATCAACGAAGGTGCTGCGATGATCCGCTCCAAGGGCGAGGCCGGTACCGGTGATGTTTCGAATGCAACAACGCATATGCGTAAAATCTCGCAAGAGATTCGTCGCCTTTCGAACATGCGCGAAGATGAACTTTATGTTGCGGCCAAAGAGTTGTCTGCTCCATACGATTTGGTAAAAGAAGTAGCGCAATCTGGCAAGCTGCCCGTCGTACTCTTTACCGCGGGTGGAATCGCAACTCCTGCCGATGCTGCGATGATGATGCAGCTAGGTGCTGATGGAGTTTTCGTAGGTTCTGGAATTTTCAAATCCGGTAATCCAGCGGCACGGGCCAGTGCATGCGTGAAAGCAGTTACATACTTCACCGATGCCAAGGTTGTTGCCGACGTTTCACGCGGTCTCGGAGATGCCATGGTTGGAATCAACGTCGCCGATATTCCTGTCCCACATCGTTTGGCTGAGCGCGGCTGGTAAGACCGCCCACTTTCATATGTTGGTTGGAGTTCTAGCGCTGCAAGGCGACTTTAGAGAGCATCTCTTTGCCTTGGCAGAGTGCGGCGTTGAAGCGATCGCGGTTAAAAATTTGGATGAGATAAATGCAATTGATGCGCTGATCCTTCCCGGCGGTGAATCCACGACGATCGCCAAGTTGGCGCGCACCTTTGGCCTCTTTGATCGCATCTCTGCGCGAATTCATGATGGTCTCCCAACGTATGGCTCTTGCGCTGGAATGATTCTTCTAGCCGATCGGATCGAAGGGGCGATGGAAGGTCAGGAGAGCTTTGGCGGAATTGATATGACAGTGCGGCGGAACGCCTTTGGACGCCAAGTTGATTCCTTTGAGTCAGATCTGAGCATGGTTGGAATCACGGCGCCGCCGGTGCGGGCCATCTTTATTCGTGCCCCGTGGGTTGACTCGCTGGGAGCGGGTGTCGAAGTTTTGGCTTCTGTAGAAATTGATGGACAATTGCACCCTGTTGCGGTCCGGCAAGAGAACTTGCTTGCGACCTCATTCCATCCGGAAATAACGGGGGATAATCGGGTTCATCGATACTTTATCGAGAGCGTGTGCAAGGCAGCCGTCGCGTAACAGTGCGTGAGGCTTCAATAGAGCTAGAACAAGGTTGGTGAACTGAATGTCAGGCCATTCCAAGTGGGCAACGACAAAGCACAAGAAGGCGGTCATTGACTCTCGCCGTGCCAAGAATTTCGCAAAATTGATTAAGGCGATTGAAATCGCGGCGCGCAACGGCGGTCCTGATATCGATGGCAATCCAACCTTATTCGACGCCATTGCCAAGGCGAAGAAGAATTCCATGCCCGCCGATAATATTGAACGCGCTGTTAAACGCGGTGGTGGTTTGGAATCTGGTGGTGCGGATTGGCAGACAATTATGTATGAGGGTTACGCCCCTGGTGGGGTTGCGCTCATGATTGAGTGCCTCACTGATAGTCGCAATCGCGCCGCCTCGGAAGTTCGAGTGGCTGTTACGCGAAATGGCGGAACGATGGCAGATCCTGGCTCAGTTTCATATATGTTCAACCGCAAGGGCGTGGTAATAGTCAACAAAGTTGCCGGTGTTACCGAAGATCGAATTCTGGAAGTTGTTCTCGATGCTGGATGCGAAGAGGTAAATGATCTGGGTGATTCATTCGAGATCGTTTCAGAGCCCAGTGACTTGGTGGCCGTTCGTACCGCACTTCAAGTTGCGGGACTCGATTATGAGTCGGCTGATACCTCTTTTCTCCCAACTCTCTCCGTCCCACTAGACGCTGAAACCGCGACCAAGGTCTTCAATCTCATCGATGCCATTGAAGAGTTGGACGACGTGCAGAACGTCTATGGCAACTTTGATGTGTCTGACGAGGTAATGGCAAGCCTCGGCGAATAGGCTTACCCGCATGAGAGTGCTGGGGATCGATCCGGGTTTAACCCGTTGTGGCCTTGGCGTTGTCGAAAGCAAGGGCTCCCAAATTCTCACCATGGTTGATGTGGGAGTAATTCGCACGACCGTTGGCGCACCTCTGGAGATGAGACTCCTGGAACTCGATGAGCAGATATCGGAGTGGATAATTCGCGCTAACCCTGATGTGATCGCAGTCGAACGGGTCTTCTCGCAACTCAACGTTCGCACTGCTATGGCAACCGGCCAAGCTGCTGGAGTAGCACTTCTCCTCGCCGCGAAGGCTGGCATACCCGTAACGATGCATACTCCTTCAGAAGTTAAGGCCGCGGTCACGGGATCGGGTCGTGCAGATAAGAAGCAAGTGGCGATGATGGTTCAAAAGTTGCTCCGTCTTGATGCGATCCCTAAACCGGTCGATAGCACCGATGCCCTCGCTCTGGCGATCTGTCATCACTGGCGCGGTATCGGCGACACCAGAATGCAGTCCGCGCTGGCCGCTGAGCAAGAGCGTTTGCGCACACGCGCCACCAAGGCGACAACGCCATGATCGCCTCCATAACCGGAACTATTAAATCGGTGCGATTGGGAAACGTCATTGTAGAAGTTGGCGGCGTTGGATTGTTGGTGAACGTTTCGCCGCGTCTAGCTGCGGCATTTACCGTCGGGACGACAGCATCCTTGCAGACCGTTCTGGTCGTTCGCGAAGATGCCCTCACTCTTTATGGGTTTGAAAACCATGCATCTCGTGAAATATTTGAACTGCTGCAAACTGTGACCGGTATTGGACCTAAGGTCGCTCAGTCCGCGTTGAATATTTACGAAGTGGCGGAAATTGTTAGCGCTATCAAGAACGAGCAATCTGAAGTTCTCGAACGCATTCCTGGTTTGGGCAAAAAGGGAGCACAACGCGTCGTTCTTGAACTGCGCGACAAGGTAGATAACTTTGAATCCAGCGAGCTGACCGAGCAAGGGAGTTGGCGAGATCAGATCACGAGTGCGCTTCTTGGGCTGGGCTTTACCGCGCGCGAGACGCAAGATCGCATTGATCAACTCTCCGCGCAATTCAAAGATGTAGCGGGGGAGCCCATCGGAGAATTGTTACGTGCTGCTCTCGCTGGCGGAGTCCAGCGATGAGTGAATCATTGGTAAGTGACTATTCGGATGATGCAGAGCGCGTTCAAGAGTTAGCACTTCGCCCAAAGAATTTAACTGAGTTTGTGGGACAGCAAAGGGTGGCGGCCCAGATTAATCTCTTGCTCACCGCAGCGCGTTCGCGCAAATCACCCGCAGACCACATCTTGCTCTCTGGCCCACCGGGCCTCGGTAAGACAACCCTTGCGATGATCATCGCCACTGAGATGAACGCCCCGATCCGAATTACCAGTGGTCCCGCGATTCAGCACGCCGGAGATTTAGCCTCAATTCTCTCTTCGCTGGTTGAGGGAGAGATCCTCTTTCTCGATGAGATTCACAGGATGTCCCGTCCTGCCGAAGAATTGCTCTATATGGCGATGGAGGATTTTCGGGTTGATGTAGTTGTTGGCAAAGGCGCGGGAGCAACAGCCATTCCTCTCACCTTGCCCCACTTCACTCTTATTGGAGCTACGACCCGCGCCGGATTGCTGCCCAGCCCTTTGCGAGATCGCTTTGGCTTTACCGCACAGTTGGATTTCTACGAAGAGAGCGAGCTTTCTACGATCGTCCGACGGAGCGCAACGCTTTTACAAGTTCCGATTTCAGAGGATGCCATCAACGAGATCGGCTCCCGCTCTCGCGGAACCCCCCGCGTCGCCAACCGTCTTCTACGTCGCGTCCGCGATTTCGCAGAGGTCCATGGGAATGGCGAAATTGATCTGACTGCAGCGCAATCTGCCCTGGAGATGTATGAAGTAGATCTGATCGGACTGGATCGACTGGATCGAAGTTTGCTGGAAATTCTCATCAAGAAGTTCAATGGCGGGCCTGTTGGTCTGACCACCTTGGCGATGTCGATGGGTGAAGAGGCCGAGACCTTAGAGAGCCTGGCGGAGCCTTTCTTGCTTCGTAAAGGACTCTTGGCCAGAACTCCGCGTGGCAGGATGGCAACTTCTGCAGGCTGGGCTCATATCGGCCTGACGCCGCCGCAGGCAGAACTCGGCATTTTCGACATGCCACCTCTTGATGCCTAGACTTGCGTCTTATGTCTGCCAACATTTCCAAATCGATTAAGTCCCAGGCCAAGCCCGGACGAACCCTCGCCATCTTGGCCATCATCTTGGTCGCCTTCACCGCTCTGGCATTTATCCAGAACGACAAGGTAAAACTTGGGCTCGACCTTCGTGGAGGAACAAGTGTTACCTTGCAACCTCGAGTTGTTAAAGGTGGAACTGTCTCATCGGCGGCGATTGCGCAAGCTGTTGCGATCATCCGTCAACGCGTCAACTCGCTTGGCGTTGCCGAGAGCCAAGTTGCTTCCCAGGGAACCGGAAACAATCAACAGATTGTTATCTCTGTTCCTGGAGATACGGGAACTCGGATTGTTGATCTAGTCGGTCAAACTGCGGAACTGCGCTTCCGCCAGGTATTCGCGGTAGGCGCGGGAAGCGCAAAGACAACCGCTACATCATCTACTTCAACCACAACCGTTACCGTTCCAAAGCCTGGAGCCAAGGCGACCCCGACTCCCAAAGCCTCGACCCCAGCCGTTCTCACTCCAACATTTCCTACCGGAGTGACCGCAGCGCTCAACACGGAATTCGGAGCTCTCGACTGCACCAAGGCCGCAAATCGTCAGGGCGGAAATATTGACGTTCCATCTGCTCCTCTCGTTGCATGTAATCGCGATGGAAGCGGCAAATACATTCTCGGGCCGGCGGAAGTAGTTGGAACCGATGTCGCCTCTGCAAGCGCCAACCTTGATCAAACAAATGGAAACGGTTGGATGGTTCTTTTGAACTTCACCGGATCTGGAACAACCAAGTTCGGTGCAATCACCACACGTGTTACAAAGTTACCTTCTCCACAGAATCAGGTTGCAGTTGTTCTTGATGGTTTGGTCTATACCTCCCCTCAGATCAACCAGGCGATCACTGGTGGAAATGCTCAGATCACCGGAAACTTCACTCAAGTGCAGGCTTCTGATCTCGCCAATGTGCTCAAGTACGGCGCTCTTCCGCTCGCCTTTGATCGCGGCAACGTGCAACAAGTCTCTCCAACACTTGGATCTGATCAACTCCGTGCGGGATTACTTGCAGGGCTCTTGGGTCTGATACTCGTTATTCTTTACTCGGTTTTCTACTATCGTGGCTTGGGAGTTGTGAGCGTTGGCTCGCTCTCCGTAGCAGGCGGAATCACCTATCTCCTCTTCATTCTCCTTGGAAAGTGGATTGGTTTCTCCCTCTCACTAGCGGGAATCGCCGGCGCCATCGTCTCGATCGGTATCACAGCAGACTCATTCATCGTCTATTTTGAACGTTTGCGCGATGAGGTGCGAGATGGTCGTTCGCTACGGACAGCGGTGGACACTGGTTGGACGCGCGCCAAGCGCACCATCATTGTGGCTGACTCGGTATCACTTATTGCTTCAGCGCTCCTTTACTTCTTCGCCGTTGGAGATGTCCGCGGTTTCGCATTCACACTTGGACTTACGACAGTGGTTGACCTCCTCGTCGTCTTCTTCTTTACCAAGCCGTTAGTTACGTTGCTATCACGGGTGAATTTCTATTCAAGCGGACACCGATTATCTGGATTCTCCGCAAAGAGCTTGGGTGTTGTTACAGGAAAGGACGTCGCTTAAATGTCACGTTTATCTGGAATGGGTGGTCGCCTCTATCGCGGCGAGAAGTCCTTCAACATCATCGGAAACCGTCGCCGCTTTTATGCGTTATCGGGGATAGTCATACTTATTGCCGCGATCGCACTGAGCGTCCAAGGACTAAAACTTGGCATTGAATTCAAGGGTGGTTCGCAATTTACGGTCAGTACCCCGAACGCTTCTATTGTGATGGGTCAGAAATCTGTCACAGACAGCGGAGTGACCTCTGAGACGATTGTCCAAAAGATTGGCAGCAATAAGATCCAGATCACCACGAAGTCATTGACCAATGCGCAGAACGATGCCGTCGAAAATGCAATCGTCAAGGAATTTAGCGTCAAGATCGGCGATATCAATGTCATGAGCATTGGGCCATCCTGGGGTAAGGACATCACGCACAAGGCGATTCAGGCTTTGATCGGATTCTTGCTCGTCATCCTGCTCTATCTCGGATTAGCTTTTGAACCAAAGATGGCGCAAGCAGCGATCATCGCAGTTTTGCATGACGTGTTTATCACTGTCGGCATCTATGCACTTGTTGGTTTCGACGTTACTCCCGCGACTGTCATCGGTTTCTTGACTATCCTGGGTTACTCGCTCTATGACACCGTCGTCGTCTTCGACAAGGTGCGTGAGAACACCCGCTCAATCACAAGTACCGGAAAGTACACCTACTCACAAGCCGCCAACCTTGCGGTTAACCAGACTCTGGTGCGGTCATTCAATACCTCGTTGATCGCGCTACTTCCAGTGGCCTCGATCCTTTTTGTTGGTGCAGGAATACTCGGTGCAGGAACCTTGAAGGACCTCTCGCTCGCGCTCTTTATTGGTTTGGCCACAGGTACATATTCATCGATCTTTATCGCGACTCCAATCTTGGCAACCCTACGTGAGCGCGAGCCATCCATGAAGGCGCTAGCGAAGCGAGTCGCCCAACGGGGGCCGCAATCACCCGGTGAAGTTGTGGTCATCTCTGGGGTTGCAGATACAGCGAATATTGTTACCTCTACGCATTCGAAAGAGAACCGCGAACGCGGCCCTCGCAACCAACCAAGGCGTCGAAGCCGTCGATAAATTGTATTGAGGGGAGTGACAAGCGATGAACACGCTTCTAGCTCCTCTTGCCCGAACCCTAACAACCAATCTGCCGGAATTTAAAAGCGCCGATTTAGAGCGCGCCTTTGAAATCGCAAGTACCGCACATGCGGGCCAAGTTCGTAAATCCGGAGAGCCTTATATAACGCACCCTGTTGCCGTGGCGGAAATTCTTGCGGAGCTGGGAATGGATCAGGCCACGATAACGGCCGCCTTGCTTCATGACACCGTAGAAGACACTCCGTATTCACTCGACACCCTCAGAAGCGATTTTGGGGAAGAAGTGGCCCAACTCGTTGATGGCGTCACCAAGTTAGACAAACTTACATACGGCCCCACTGCGGAGGCAGAAACTCTGCGCAAGATGGTTGTAGCGATGTCGAAAGATATTCGCGTACTCGTGATCAAATTGGCCGACCGACTTCACAATGCCCGTACCTGGCAATTCGTCTCCTCGGAAAGTGCCACGCGTAAGGCGCGCGAGACCCTAGATATCTACGCGCCTTTAGCGCACCGGCTCGGAATGAATGCTATTAAATGGGAGCTTGAAGATCTCTCCTTTAAGGTCTTGGAACCTAAGAAGTATGAAGAGATTGAAAGGCTGGTCACCGAGAGACAACCGCTCCGTGAGAAATTCACTACCGAAGTTACGGATCAGATTGAGAACGATTTAGCCTCCGAAGGGATCAAGGCAACAATTAAGGGTCGTCAGAAACATTTGTATAGCGTCTTTCAAAAGATGATTGTGCGCGGCCGTGAATTCGGAGAGATCTACGATCTGGTAGGTGTCCGAGTGATCGTGGATGACGTGAGAGATTGTTATGCAGTGCTAGGCGCCATTCATGCGCGTTGGAGTCCGATTCCTGGTCGATTTAAAGATTACATCGCAATGCCTAAATTCAATTTGTATCAATCGCTCCACACAACAGTTATCGGACCCAACGGCAAAGCGGTGGAAATTCAAATCCGCACCGCTGATATGCATGCGCGTGCGGAGTTTGGTATTGCCGCGCACTGGAAATACAAGTCAAAGGGCGTAAAGAGCGCCGATAATGATCCAGGTGTTATCTGGCTCAAGCAATTGCACGAATGGCAGCAAGAAAGTGAAGATGTAAGTGATTTTCTCGACACGCTGCGATATGACCTTCGGACCCCTGAGGTATTTGTATTTACGCCCAAGGGAAGCGTGGTTGCTCTTCCTGCTGGGTCAACACCGGTGGACTTTGCCTATGCAGTACATACCGAAGTAGGTAATCGCTGTGTAGGCGCAAAGGTCAACGGCAAACTCATTCCGCTGGAATCCGCACTTACAAATGGCGATGTGGTCGATATCGTTACCAATAAGGGTCTCAATGCGGCCCCGAGTCGTGACTGGCTCAATTTCGTTAAGTCACCCCGTGCTCGCTCCAAAATTAAGGCGTGGTTCTCCAAGGAGCGCAAAGAAGAGGCGATTGAAGCTGGCCAGGAGTCGATCGCGCGTCAGATGCGCAAGGCCGGCATGCCGCTACAAAAGATCTTGGCGGGTCAGGCCATTCTCGAGTTGGCGCACGACTTACATTTTCCGGATATCGAAGCGCTATACGCTTCTGTTGGTAATGGTCACATCTCGGCCGCTTCGGTCATTGAAAAATTGTCACATCAACTCGGAAATGATCTTGGGGAGCCGGAAGAGAGCATTGAGCACCTCTTCCACCGCCCTGCCGCTTCAAAGCGCAACTCATCGGGGGTCGATGTTGAAGGCGCCGGTGACCTGCTTGTTAAATTGGCGCGTTGCTGCACCCCGGTTCCTGGAGATGAGATCACCGGCTTTGTAACAAAGGGGAGTGGCGTCAGCGTGCACCGCGCTGATTGCATCAATGTAAATGATCTTAAAGAACATCAAGGCGATCGAATTGTGGATGTTAAGTGGAACAACAGCGCCCGAGCGCTCTTTCTCGTTAACATACAAGTCGAGGCCTTAGATCGTTCAGGCTTGCTATCCGATATCACCAGGACGCTCTC
The DNA here is from genome assembly GCA_903867285.1 of uncultured Actinomycetes bacterium. GTDB lineage: Bacteria > Actinomycetota > Actinomycetes > Nanopelagicales > Nanopelagicaceae > PALSA-747. The sequence goes on from CAIPQX010000158.1 coordinate 14,412, forward strand.
TGATCAGCACGTGAATATATTGAACGCGGCCGTCAGCACCAGTAAAGATCGCGTTGCCTTATCGCGCTTCACCTTTGAGATGGCGGACGCGCTTCACCTAGATACCGTTCTATCTGCTGTTCGTAGCGTCGCCGGTGTCTACGATGTTTATCGCGTAACCAATAACTGAAAACTACTTCTGAAAGTCGGCTAAACCTTTTTGAGCTTCGGTGAGCCATGACCTACGAGCGGCTGCAGCCTCACGAGCAACAAGTGCCTTCGCGGTTTGGCCGGCGGCTTCTGCCTTTTCAGCCTGCTTCTCATAGTTTGCAATCGCATCAAGTAAGCCCTGGACGACGGTATTTGCATGCGCAATCGCGGTTGGATCGCTGCGACGCGAGACTTCCTCGTGCAGCGAATCGATCTCACTCTGCACCTTCTCTAAACGAGACTCTAACGCGGCACGCTTGCTCCGCTCTGTCATCCCGATGCGATCCCATTTTTCTTGCAGATCGTGGAACTTGTGACGAGCAGATTTAATATCGGACACTGGAAGAAGGGCTTCAAATTGCGTGATTAGTTCTTCACGCTTGGTGAGATTAGCCGCCATCGTTCCTTGGCGCTTCTCTAGATCAATCTTTTTTGCGGCGAAGAATGCATCCTGAGCAGTTTTGAACTCATCCCAGAGTCTGGTGTCAACGCTCTTCTTACCGCGACCAGCGGCCTTCCAGGCATCCATCAGCTCCTTGAAGCGGTTTGCTGTCGCCAACCAATCCTTGGAGTCGGCCAATTTCTTAGCCTCTTCAATAATTGCAGCCTTGGATTGAGTAACAAGTGCCGTCTGACTTTCTAGTTGTGCAAAGTGGGTGCGCCGACGCTTATCAAACTTATTGCGAGCGCTAGAAAAACGCTTCCAGAGGTCAGCATCCGCTTTCTTATCGAGGCGGGGAGCGGCCTTCCACTCATCGAGAAGGATCTTTAAACGATCGCCTGTTGATTTCCAACTTTCGGAGAGCACCAATGATTCTGCTTCAACGACCAACTTCTCTTTGATCTGCGATGCTTCAACGCGCTTAGCCTCCTTCGCTGCGTTCTCGACTGCTTTACGAGCGTCGTAGGCGGCCTTATGTCCTTCAATAAGATCGGGAATCTGTTCGACAGATTTAGCGAGGGTTGCAAGATCACCGACGCCATTGAGGTTGAGGATTTGCTCCTTCAATTTTATGACAGCGGCGTGTGCATCGCTGGGAACCATGGCACCGCTCTTAATACGGGCCGCGAGAAGCGCAACCTCTGAGGCGAGTGATTCAAATTTTCTGACAAAGTATGCGAGGGCCTCTTCGGCGCTCTTGCCTGGGTATGAACCAACTGCGCGTTCACCTTCTGGAGTAGTTACGTAAACCGTTCCATCGTCTCCGACGCGACCGAATTTAGCTGGATCGCCGATCAAAGCTGATGCTGCACTGAGATTCTCTGGGTTTGTCATCTCTTACTCCTTAGGTTGCGCGTCCGGTGCTCGCTCTGGATAGATCCAGGAAGGTGCACTTTCCGTTATCGGTTGACTCTGGCCATCTCCGCTTTGCTGCGGGTTTAGCCCTCTGATCAGGTTTAATCAGGGCTTAACGGTACCCTTAAAGCCTCTACCTGGGAAAATTGGTGCCCCAGGCCGTTGAAAAGTGGGCTAGTTCAGTGATTCTTGAGGTCATCCGAGCTCAGTATTTTGCGACCAATTGTTGGATCTTTGCCACGGGCAAGAATTCTGAGTGCTTTATCGTCGACCCTGGGATGGCGCTTCCAGACCTGGTTGCTCCGATCAGCGAGGTTATCGCCCGACACAATCTCAAACCAATCGCCACCGTCGTCACGCACGGTCATCTCGACCATACCTTTTCGGTGCATGCCTTCGATGAGAAGTACGGGGTCGCGACTTATATACACCCCAAGGATCGCGAGTTTCTTGGCAACCCGGAAGGAATATTGACTCCAGGGGGACCCACGACCCCGATCTTAGAAGCGATGGGAGTTACTACATTCAACGAGCCGCGCGATGTTCGAGAGTTGAAAGATGGCACTGTCATAGATATTGCCGGCTTTGCCTTGACCGCTAAGCACGCCCCCGGGCATACCCCAGGCTCAACAGTCTTCATTGTGAACGATGAATTTCTCATCAGTGGGGATGTCCTCTTCCAAAACTCTATTGGGAATACCTCCTTCCGCCTGGGATCAAGTCGAGATATGAAAAAGACGCTGCGTAATGTGATTCTTCCGCTCCACGATGACCTAATTGTCCTTCCTGGCCATGGTCCAGAAACTACAATTGGCCGGGAACGCAA